>JAPHRL010000109.1 GCA_026195755.1 Kangiella sp.
AAGCAATTTAAGCTGGATTAATGAAGACACTGTCTTTGTAGGCACTGATTTTGGCGCAGACAGCCTGACCGACTCCGGTTACCCAAGAGTGGTTAAGCTGTGGAAGCGAGGCCAAAAACTCGAAGACGCAACCGCTGTATTCGCAGGTAACCAAAGCGATGTTGCAGTACAAGCCTTCGTCACTCGTGATAAAGAAGAATCTTATAAATTTGTCTATCAAGGTTTGGACTTTTACAGTTCTGAAATTTATTTATTTACTGAAGATGGCTTAACAAAGCTTGACCGTCCAAAAGATAGTTCATTTAGAGCCATTAATAATGGGCAACTGTTACTTGAGTTAAAATCAGACTGGACCATTGGTGACAAAACCTATCAGCAAGCTACACTCCTTTCGATTGCCATAGACAATTATCTGGCAGGCAAGAAAAACTTTACTGAAGTGCTGGTGCCCGATGAGCGCACAGCAATCAGTGGCATATCTTCTACCAAAGACTACTTGCTGGTTAACCTGCTCAAAGATGTTAGTAGTGAGCTCCATCGCTATTGGTATGCCGATGGTAAGTGGCAAAGCAAGAAAGTTGATCTACCCGAGTTTGGTACATTGTCAGTCGCCTCAACCAGTGACAAGCATAATAATTTTTTTGTTAACTATGCCAGTTTCTTAACCCCGAGTACTCTTTCATATTTCGATGAAAAGACAGAAAAATTCAGCGAGCTGAAAAGCTTGCCAGCGTTCTTTGATGCAAAACCTTACAAGGTCGAGCAGCACTTTGTTAAAGCAAACGATGGCGTTAAAGTGCCCTACTTTATCGTCATGCGTAAAGATGTCCAATACAACGGCAAAAACCCAACCTTACTTTATGGCTATGGTGGCTTTGAAGTCTCTCTAAACCCAAGCTATTCAGCCCTCACCGGAAAAAACTGGCTGGAGCAAGGTGGCGTTTTTGTTATGGCCAACATCCGTGGTGGTGGTGAGTATGGGCCAGACTGGCATCAGGCGGCTTTAAAAGAAAATCGTCATGTGGCCTTTAATGATTTCATCAGCGTTGCCGAGGATTTGATTGAGCGGAAAATTACATCCGAAGAGCATTTAGGAATACGTGGCGGTAGTAACGGTGGCCTTTTAGTTGGTGCTGTTGCGACGATGCGCCCGGATCTATTTGGTGCTGTAGTGTGTCAGGTTCCACTATTGGATATGAAGCGATTCAACAAACTCCTGGCTGGTGCAAGCTGGATGGGTGAGTACGGTAATCCAGATAATGAAGATGAGTGGAATTACATTAAAACCTACTCGCCTTATCATAATGTTCACGAAGAGGAAGATTACCCTAAAATCTTTTTCACGACTTCTACCCGTGACGATCGTGTCCACCCTGGGCATGCACGTAAGATGGTCGCAAAAATGCAAGCCATGGGGCACGATGTACTCTACTACGAAAACACTGAAGGTGGTCATGGCGGCGCAGCCAATAATGACCAATCAGCCAAACTGTATGCGCTAATTCATACTTATCTGGCGGATCAGCTTAAATAAAACAGTTTAAGCTTAACAAGGCTAAAGAACTCTAATCCGTGTCACTCCCGCGAAGGCGGGAGTCCATTCTTATATGATAAAGAGACTTTTATGGATTCCCGCGTTCGCGGGCGACCGCAGGAAGTGCCTGTGGTAATGACAATATTTGGTTTAGTGCTCATTGAAGCGACTTAAGTAGCGTAACTACCTCTTTTATTTTCTGGAGCCCACTCCTATCCATCTTTATAACCAAAAGATAATTGACCAACACACCATTTCCAGCCATTATCAACGGCATGAATAAATTCCTTCACACATCACAGCCTCTAGCGGTTATCCCCGCAAGTCTTCCCGTACCCGGAAAGTCTCCGCTTGCGCTGTGTGATTATTTTTTAGAGAGTTGTAGTAGCTAGTACTCAATTAAGAAAGACCATAAACCACAGAAACCCGCAAGCCCAAAGCTTCGCGGGTTTTTTAATGCCTGAGAGAAACTAAAAATGAATGATATAAACTTTAGTCACTATCAAAAAATTGTAATCAAGGTAGGCTCCGCTTTGATTGCACCGGATTCGCGTGCCTGTTCTACTGAGTACTGCTTGCCCATCGCAAACTTCATAAAGAAATGCCATGCGGCTTCAAAACAAGTCATTCTGGTGTCATCTGGCGCAGTAGCAGCCGGTTTTAATCAATTACAGCTACCTGCAAATCAAAGCATTAACCTTGAACAGAAGCAGGCATTGGCGGCTATTGGACAGTCTATTGTCATATGCCATTGGCAGCGCTTCTTTGACCAGGATGTCGCGCAGGTCCTGTTAACTTCAGACGATATCAACAATCCAAAGCGAGCCAGTAACGCCAAAAAGACCTTTGCCCAGTTAGAACAATTTGAGGCACTACCAATTGTGAATGAAAACGATACGGTGGTCACAGAGGAGCTCAAGTTTGGTGACAACGATATGCTAGCAGCACAGGTTGCTCTACTGACAGACGCCGATCTGCTGATCATTTGTAGCGATGTTGACGGAGTTTTTAATGATAATCCGCACACTAATCCAGAGGCTGCGCTGATTAAAACCATTGATTACGGCAACCAGGATGTTATTGGCTATGCCAAGACTAAGCATAATCCTCATTCTTACGGCGGGATGTTGAGCAAACTCCAGTCGGCGATTTTAGCAAGTACTCAAGGTATTGCGGTGACTATTTGCAATGGAAAAAAAGAAGCCTATAACACTTTATGGTCTAACCAGAATCCAGGAACCTGGCTTTACCCAAGTCGGGCAAAAGTTATGAATAACGAGCTTTCACATAAGAACACCTTATCCGAAGCATAAGATACTGTTATTTCAAATAATTTTAGTTAAACCCAAAATTCGCTGAGATATGGCCTCGTGGGTAGTTAGCAATACTTAAACTAATGCTACTACCCTACCAGTTAATTCAATAGAACTGCTCTAAGAGGCTCTTAGAGACGCTCTCAGATTTTATCGGGGTAGAATTTGACATTAGGATCTGTATGGTGACAATGCGAACCGTGCTTACTATTAATTCAACAGCGAATAAGACAGCAACGGCGGGCTTTTTAAGCCAGTCCTACGCTATTTCTGTTGCTACTGCATCAGTAACAACTGACCGCAGTCCTGTCTTCAAGCACGCCCTTCGATATTTCCATTCATTCATCCTTTACATGAAATAAAAGGTTTTCCATGCTCGAACACATCGATTTTAGTCAATACAAAAATATAGTCATTAAAGTTGGATCGGCACTGATTGCTCCTGACGGTCGCTCCTGCTCTTCAGAATATTGTTTGCCGATTGCACACTTTATTCGTAAATGCCGCAAAGCTGGCAAGAATGTAAGCTTGGTTTCCTCTGGTGCCGTGGCCGCAGGTTTTAACCTGGTCAAGCCGGATAACGACGTATTAACCCGTAAAGAAAAGCAACCACTGGCTGCGATTGGCCAATCTATGGTGGTTCGACACTGGCAACGTTTCTTTGATGACGTGGTAGCCCAGGTACTATTAACCTCTGCCGACATCAAAAACCCGGAGCGTTCGCAGAATGCCCGCAACAC
>JAPHRL010000063.1 GCA_026195755.1 Kangiella sp.
AACCAAGATTTAGTGGAAAATCGAACCAATGACTCCTTTATTGGTCTAGAGTATGAGTCGTGTTGTTGGGCCGTTCGCGTGGTTGCGCGACGTTACTTGAATATTCAACTCGACAGTGAAGGGTTTATCTTGCCGGGGCAAAACGATGAACATAACTCCGGCGTCTTTTTACAGTTTGTCTTAAAAGGGATTGGTAGTCTGCGCGGCAGCACCACAGAGTTTTTAGAAGACAGCATTTACGGTTACGAAGATTTATTAGGCAAATAATCTATGATTCTTAAAAAAGCATTAATGAGTATTACTTTATGTCTTGCGGCATTTTCGTTACAAGCAGAAGTCATTGATAAAGTTATCGCACATGTAGATGAAGACATCATTCTACAAAGCGAACTTGAGCGCAAAATCGTTCAGGCCAAGCAGCAAATTCGCTCGCGTGGCGGTCAACTTCCACCAGAAGATGTGCTCGAAAAAGAATTACTTGAGCAACTTGTTATTCAAAGCTTGCAGTACCAGATGGCTCGTCGTTCCGGTATGCAAATCCAACCGTCTGAACTGCAGCAATATGCTTCTCAGGTAGCGCAGGGTAGTGGCATGACATTGGATGAGTTTCGCTTAAACCTTGCTCAGCAAGGTATTGCTTATGAGTTGTTTCTTGACGACTTACGCAAAGAGATTTTGACTGGCCAGTTCCGCGATGCATTTGTATCACGCCGGATTAAAGTGAGCGATAAAGAAATTGATTCGTTAATTCAGTCAATGAATGCACAGAATCAAGTCGAATATAATCTTGGGCATATTCTGATTTCCGTTCCGGAAAAGGCTGATGAACAAACTGTAAACCAGGCCAAGCAAAAAGCTTTCGCAGTCATAAAAGAACTCAAGGCTGGCGCAGATTTTGCCGAAACCGCCCAAGCCGTTTCCAGTAGCCCTGATGCAAAAGAAGGTGGTGATTTTGGTTGGCGTACAGAAAGTACTATGCCAAACCTGTTTGCTAACGTCGTCAGCTTTTTGAGTAAAGGGGAGATTTCACAACCCATTCGCAGCCCTTCTGGATTCCACATCCTGAAAATTAAAGATAAACGTGGCGAACAGCAGCATTTGGTTCAACAAACCAATGCACGCCATATTTTAATCCGCCCTGATGCTATAACCACCGAAGCGGATGCCAAACAACAACTTGCCAATATTCGCCAGCGCGTTTTAGCGGGTGAAGCTGACTTTGCAGATGAAGCAAAGAAACACTCAGATGACCCCGGTTCAGCAAAGCTCGGAGGTAATCTTGGCTGGAACAACCTAGGCGTGTATGACCCTGTCTTTGAGCAAACCTTGGCAAACCTTGACGTTAATGATATCAGTGAACCCTTCCAATCGAATTTCGGCTGGCACATTGTTCAACTTCTTGGTCGTCGTACCGATGACCAAACCGATGCCATGAAACGTCAGCAAGCATTGCGTATTTTGCAACAGCGTAAGTTTGGTGAAGAAGTTGAAAACTGGGTTCGTGAGTTGCGTGACGAAGCCTACGTTAAGAAATTCGTGGAAGAAGACGCTTGATAAAACCTGCAACTATTCTGATTACGGCAGGGGAACCTGCCGGGATCGGACCTGAAATCATCGTAAAACTGGCACAATTACCCCATACTGACCAACTGATCGTTTGTGCCTCACCAACACTTCTAAGAGAGACTGCTCAGCAACTGAAACTTCCCTTAGAGCTCACCGAGTTTGATCCAAACCAGCAAACTTTAGCTCACCAAGTAGGACACTTGTGGGTTGTTCCTATTGAGCTTGGCACTGAGGTAGTTGCCGGAACATTAAACGAAAACAATGCACCCTACGTAATAAAGACCTTGGAGGTTGCACATCAGTTAGCTTTTACAGGCACGGTTGACGCCATTCTGACAGGCCCAGTACATAAGGGCATTATTAATCAGTCCGGATTAATCTTCACTGGTCATACCGAATTCTTTGCACAGCACAGCCAAGTTAATAGAGTCGTCATGATGCTTGCTACCGAAGGATTAAGAGTGGCCCTGGCAACCACTCACTTGCCTTTAAAGGATGTACCTGACGCTATCACGCCACAGTTACTGCAAGAGGTCATCGAAGTTCTGACTGAAGATTTACATCATAAATTTGCACTTAAACGACCCAAAATCTTAATCTGCGGTTTAAATCCTCACGCTGGCGAAGATGGCCATTTGGGGCGCGAGGAACTTGACACTATTATTCCCACACTCAACACATTACGAACACAGGTCAAAGCAGAACTTATTGGCCCTATCCCGGCAGATACTGCTTTTCAACCCAAATGGTTACAGCAAGTCGATGCGGTCCTTGCCATGTACCATGATCAGGGCTTGCCAACTCTAAAATACAAA
>JAPHRL010000002.1 GCA_026195755.1 Kangiella sp.
ACAACTCATGAGTTGTCCCTACTCAAACTCCCCATCATAATGAAACTCTAAGATATATCTAAAAATTGTGAGAATCAGTTCGCACTGCGAACTATCCATGTCTGATTTGCCTTACCTATAGAAGACTAAATCTATAGAATGCGCCTTGTTTTTGTTAAGCCTACCCAGCTAGAAAGGATTTTATGAAACAAGGATGTTCTACCTGTTTAATCAATGACATAAGTGATACTGCTGTTTCACAGGATAGTGATAATCAGACAGCAACCTTGAGCATTGAAACCCAAGCGTTAAGCCAAATAGCAGTAGAAGAATCGAAAGGCCCTAGCTGGAGCAAGCCCTGGATTGCTCCTCTCTTAAAAGATACTTTATTCAAAGTTTCCTCGGATGACGAGTCACCAAACCATCAACTAAACACCTATTTATTGCTCGATGCCGCTCAGGTGACTGCGCTCGAAGGTGTTTTTAGTTTAGCCAAAGCCGAAGACTTGGGTGTGCAATGTTTGCTTGGAGGCGAGGCTCAAAAAAACCTTAAAGATTATGCCCCCTATCTAATCAACCTGACTCTGTCGCAACAGCAGTTAGAAGACGGCGATATCCCGAGCTTCTACCGCAATATTTTTGTCCGTTACTGGGGCAAACACTGCGGCATCTTTCTGCACAGTTATGCGGACTTAAGTACTGTCGCACGCCACTGCAAAAAGTTTATAAAGTTAAAAGATGAAAAGGACCAATGGTATTTCTTTCGGTTTTACGACCCTCGCGTGGCGCAGGATTATTTCCGCTGGATGCAAAATGATAGCACACGAATTGCAAAATGGTTTGGTATCAAGCAGGGTAAGCCGCTGATTCAGTCACTCATTTTTGAGGGCGAAGAAGGGCAGAGCTTTACACGGATAGAAGCAAAGAATTATGAGCAGCTTAATGATCATAGTTCGATTGGTCTGACAGAGGTTGAACTTGGCTGGATGCAACAAAGTCGCTGGCAGCGCACCAAAAGAGCAATCTATCAATCTCTGCAACAAGAACTATTCGAAGAGCCTTTCAACTTGAACAAGCTGGAGCGAAACTTGGTAGGAGGCTGGTGTGAAGAAGCATTACGCCATGATTACACTACAGAAAGAGCCATTTATGATTACGCTTATAGCCATGCACTGGCGCATCACTTTGAACTGGATATGGCTGAGGTAAACGACTATCTGGCTGCCAAAGACGATTCAGATGTAGAAAAAGCCAAAGAGCTACAGCAAATTTTACTCAACGCCATCAATACCTATCGCATGAACCAACAGGAAGAATAATCAACATGGGACGTGAACAATTCTCTGCGACGCAATCTGCAACTGATCCAATACTGCCTTGTGAAAAAGGTATTCGACCGATATTCCCAGCGCGTTTTGCCATAAAGCCTAGTGTGCTGAACGAACTTTCTAAGTCTCCGCGACCTATCAGCCAGGAAAGCAGTATTACCAATACCGGCGATCACGAGCTTCGCCGAATCCGTCAGGGCTACGTCTATATTTTTGTGCCGAACCAAATTGAAGACGAAGCCAGCCGAACCGAAAGCGGCAATGGTTACTGGATGGTATTTCGCTATCAAACTCAGCTCGATGATTTTAATTCTCATGTCTTGGAAGATTACAGTTCCATTCCGTTTTCAATTCGTAGTCCTGACACGGACCCTTATGTGGGGCTAGATTATTCGTTTCGTCAGTACAGCTGGGTAGACGGTTATGCAGCAGGGCGATGGGGTTTTAGTGATTCCAAAATATATCCCTATGTTTATGTGCCTAAACAAGTCACTAAAATCGAAATTGCCTACAGTGAGCATCGCTGGCCAGCCAAGTTTTTCGAAAAAGCAGAAGTCGACGCCAGCTTTCGCAAGACATTGATGGTGCCGATTGATTTAGCGCCACAACAAACCGACTTCTCCATGCCAATGTCAGAGCTGGAAAATCATGTGATCGACTTTAAAAAAGATTTGTTCTCAGACATCTCATTCCTGCCTGATTATGCAGACGCGCACACCGGCATTTTTCCACAAGACTCGGACGATGTGCTCAATGGTATTAAAGAACTGGAGTGCGCACGCATCGTAGCGCTACATGACCCAATAGGTCGCGTGTTAGATATTAATGAGCGCATTCATAAGAATGATAATGAGAGCACAGCTTTCAGTCTTGCTCATCAATATCCATTGAGTACTGCAAAAGCAATTACCAAGATCAAAGATACCATTGATGATGCTAACTGGATCAAAGACTTCATTTATGACGATATCATCGTTGAAGATACAATTTGGGAAGAACTGTTCGAAAGTGAGAAGATGTTTGATTCAATCACTGAAAATTTATTGGCAGCGCACCAAGATCTTGTTGCCTTTGAGGGCGACTATTCTATACACCACCAAATGGATAAAGCTTTGTCATTGATAACGGGTTCTTCTGAAGAACATGATTGTGAGCTGATCACTTACGCCTCTAATATTTTAAATCAGCTCTTTTTAGGAGTTGGAAATACTGTTTCTGGTTCAGAGTATCAAATGAACACCTTGTCAGGTGCCGGAGGCAATCCATTACTCTCTAGAACAATAGATGACTATTTGAATATATGGTGGAAAATAGCTAGAACCGTAAAGTCTGGCGTCCAGCAAAACCTTAAACTGTCTTTGGCGGCAGCGGAGTCTTTTGATTCATTTTTGAAAGTAAATGGTTCTGAGCTTGGTAAACTGCAATTTCAGTATAGCAATCCAAAGTTTATGGATATCCTGAATAAACTCTATGGTATTGATGACATAGCGCAGCGCCCAGTTAAGATTGATGAGGTTGAAGAGGTTATCAAGTCCGGAAGCTTTGGTCAGTTATCAACGAATAATATTTTCGATGCTGGGCAAACGAATATATCCCAACAAAGTTCTAATAGGATTGAATATCAGCAGAGTCTTGGTAAAACTGTTAACAACACTGCCAGCACGAATACTATTGATCTTCAATACGTGACAATAGAAGGTGAGTTTTATCCATCAACTGGTTTTCAAGAGAAAGTACTTTCTCAGGTTGATACCAGAGTCAGCATGACTGGATTATCCGCGTTTCTTAATTTCTCGGGCCTGTTCTTTTTGGTTGAGAATCATAAAAATAATGATGCCAAAACAACACTTGGGAAAATTGCTCAAAACACTGTTCTTAATTCCATTGTTTTAACTGGGTCGCTTATCAATGATATTTATGAGTGTAGACAAACCTATGCGAACGGCAACTTTGTTAGAACATCATCTAGAAGCCTTGCAAATAAGCTTTACTCCAAGCTTGGGAAGAACCAAACCTTAAAGCAGGTCGGTAACTTTACTTCGAAGATTAAAATAGGAGCCATATCTGGACCACGAGTGTCTCAGCTAGCAGGTAAAGCTTTGGGCGGAATAGGTGTGGTACTCACCGCGTTCACAGCCTATGAAGGCTTTAAGACAGGCAATAAAGCTCAAGGCTATGGTAGCAGCATGGCAGCATTTGGCTCGGCGTTACTGATGGCAGGAGCTCTTATTGGACCTATTGGTGTTGGTATTGCTCTTTTATTTATTGCTGCAGGTTTAATTACTGAATGGTTTGGAGCACTCAACCCGGTAGAGGAGTGGGCTTATAAAAGCTTCTGGGGCAAGTCTGATTATTATTGGGGCGAGGAGAACCCTCGAAGAGAAATTACCGAGTTGATAAAAATATCTACGGCTCTTTCAAATCCAGAAGATCCGGACTTTTCAAAAACTAAAAAATTACTAGAAAGTGAAATGCGTGCTTTTGAAGACCTGTTTCTTCAGCCAAGGCTCGTGCGTGTGGATAATAAGGGTAAATCTTTTCAGCTATTTTTACCCAGATTTCATGAAGAGGGTAATTCGCCTGAGGTTAACATCTCTGTAAGTGAGAGGTACCAAGGAACGCCAGGTAATTATAGTCCAGGCTTCAGATACAATAACTATTCTAATATCCCGTTTCGTATGTCTGCCCATGAGCCTATAGCTTTAGTGGATATCTCGCATCTGGTCAGAAATAAAAACTTAGGTCTGTCTGTTTCAGTAGAGTATCGAGATCCATACGGCACCTCTAAAAAGCTGTCAAGCACCCCACTCACATCCAGTCAATAAGATTAAAAATGAATTATTTAAAACTAATAGCAAAATCCATCAAACGCTACAATGAAAGTAGTTTTGAGTTAAAGCGCTTTGCAGTTCTATTTCAAAAGCTTAATCTTTATATCATTGGCGTTTGTCTACTTATTCCATCCTTTTGGTATAACTTTATGGATGAAGAATTTATGGATAAAAGGACAAACGTTTTTAATTATAGTGATGTAATTAAGAAAAGTTATGAAGATATGCGGGCAGGATATGATTTTCGTGGACATGTAATGCCTAATTATGAAACTTATTTTAATAATATGTCCAAACGATTTTACAGCGACTTTGCTTTCATCTGCGGAAGCATGGCAATTACAGCACTGCCATGGTTGTTAATTTTATTCTGGCCAGCCGGTGCTCCTATTCGAGTAGACCGAAAGAATGGCCTTATTTTTACAAGACAGTGGTTTCGATTCTATGCTGCTCGTTTGGAGCAATTACAACCAGAGTGTAAGACTTTCTCAGCCAGTTTGGAGCAACTGGGAGGTCCGTTGATCGTGAGCTTATATCGCCCAGGCAAAGTTTATGACAAAGATGGAAAATTGAAGCGTGGGATGCGAATTCGTATCGGTTGCTATATCCCACCTGACTTATCGCATAACAGAGATATCCTGTACTGTATTGAACAATTCATGACACATGAGGCTGACATACCTAAAGGTTTAAAGCCCGAAAAAGTTTGGCTTGAGTGGTCATTGGTGCCTGCGAAGAAACTTTCAAAGCAGAAAAAGCTGGATAAGAAGATTGCACACTGGTTTGCAAAAGAGAATCAACCTGACTCGTAGGGACAACTCATGAGTACCCTATGGGGCAGGCCCTTGTCCGTACAAAGATTTAGGTAGAGTGATTTAGAAGTAGGGGCGAACTGTGTTCGCCCTTTTTTATGGTAAAAATTTATGGTTTATCTTGCTGGGATGAGCTTCCAGAGCTTTCTTCACTCTTGATGGTTTCGTCACCAAGCGATGGCTCAATAGGTGTTGCCATGTTTTTGGTTTCGGATTTTGCTTTTGATTTATTTGGTGTCGCTTTGTCGTTACTTTGACTTTGCTTCTTTCGCCAAAATTTAAAGCCTATCCATGCGCCAAGTCCTACTGCAAAAATGGTTATGAATACCCAGATAATGGTTTTGATGCCTGCCATAAAGCCCGCGCTGTCACCATCAAACAGTAGCACCACGGAATTTAACACTAATGGTGAGTAGGTTTCGGCATAATCTACTGGATGCCCGGGAGTGAGTGCGCCGGCTAAAATAACGGAGGCCATAAACCACTTAATGGCGAAGTGCCATTTACGAATGGCGTACCAGATGATTGCAATCATTAGCAAAACCAGTCCGATATAAATGGCCCAGGTTGAACCATAGCTGGCAAAGGTGGTGACCACTTCTTGGGTTTCCCCAGTTTGCAATGTTTCTGTTGCTGCTACTGTCATGGTAAGTCCTGTTATTGTTCTCTTGCTACTCTAAACGCACTACTTTACTCGCATGCCTGGCTGAGCACCTTCATCTGGATTCATGATCCAAAGATCTTTACCGCCGGGGCCAGCTGCTAATACCATACCTTCAGATAAACCAAATTTCATCTTGCGGGGCGCAAGGTTAGCAACCATTACGGTCAGCTTGCCTTCTAAGTCAGCAGGGTCGTAAGCGGCCTTGATGCCAGCAAAGACTTGCTTGGTGACGCCGTTACCTAAGTCTAATTGCAACTTCAGTAATTTATCAGCACCTTCAACATGCTCGGCTTTAGCAATTTTAGCAATGCGCAAATCGATCTTGTCAAAGTCACCAAACTGGATTTCATCTTTAATCGGATCATCCAGTTGTGCTTCAGGTTTTACTTCAGCTTCTAAGTCTTCTTTTGAATCTTCTATCATGGCTTCGACCTGTTTCATATCAATGCGTTGCATCATTGGTTTAAATTTGTTGATTTCGTAATTGGTTAAAACATCCTGAGAGCTCACCCAGTTCAAGTTGTCCAGCCTTAGGAAGTCTTGCACCTTGCCTGCTAATTCGGGCAACACTGGTGCAAGGTAAGCGGTCAGAATCTTGAACATATTGATGCCCAAACTACACACCTGATGGGCGCGCCCTTTGGTTTCATCATTTTTGACCAGATTCCACGGCTCTTCGTTTGCGATGTAGGCATTGGCTTTGTCGGCCAGTGTCATAATCTGTTTTACGGCACGGCCAAAGTCGCGGTTCTCATAATGCTGAGCTAATTCTTCTGATGCATCAGTGAACTGTTTGATCAGTTCAGGCTCAATGATGCTGTCGCTTAATTTGCCATCGAACTGCTTGGTAATGAAACCTGCACAGCGGCTGGCGATATTGACCAGTTTACCGACCAGGTCTGAGTTAACGCGTTGCACAAAGTCTTCAAGGTTTAAATCGAAGTCATCAATGCGGTTAGATAGTTTTGCCGCATAGTAATAGCGCAGGAACTCTGGACGGAAGTGATTCAGGTAAGTGCGCGCCTTGATGAAGGTGCCTTTGGATTTTGACATCTTCTGACCATTAACAGTCACAAAACCATGGGCCCAGACTGCGCTTGGTGTGCGGTATCCTGCACCTTCTAATACTGATGGCCAGAACAGGGTGTGGAAATAAATAATGTCTTTACCGATGAAGTGATAAACCTCTGCGTCACTGTTTTTGCCCCAGAAGTCATCAAAGTTCAAATCATCACGCTTATCGCATAAGTTTTTAAAGCTGGCCATATAGCCAATCGGCGCATCAAGCCAGACATAGAAGTATTTGCCTTTCTCGCCGGGAATTTCCCAACCGAAATAAGGCGCATCACGAGAAATATCCCATTGGCGCAAATCATCCAGCCATTCGTTCATTTTGTTTTGAACTTCGGATTGGACGTGTCCATCGGCGCCTAACCACTCGCGCAAAAATCCTTCGAAGCCCTTCAGGTCAAAGAAAAAGTGCTCTGATTCTTTCAGGATTGGAGTTGCGCCAGATACTGCTGACTTAGGATTTTTCAGTTCTGTTGGGCTATAAGTCGCGCCACAGGCGTCGCAGTTATCGCCGTACTGATCTTCGGAGCCACACTTTGGGCAAGTGCCTTTTACGAAGCGATCCGGCAGGAACATTTCTTTTTCTGGGTCAAATAGCTGATTAATAGTCTTAGAGCTGATATGACCATTTTCTTTCAGTTTTAAGTAAATGCCTTGAGTCAGTTCTTTCGATTCAGGGCTGTGGGTGCTGTGAAAATTATCAAAACCAATCAGACAGTCAGCAAAATCCTGTTCATGCGCCTGATGACTTTCTTTAATAAAGTCTTCAGGTGTCTTGCCTTCTTTTTGTGCGCGCAGCATGACTGGGGTGCCATGTGTATCGTCAGCACAGACATAAATACACTGATGCCCGCGAGACTTCTGGAAGCGAACCCAGATATCAGTTTGCACGTATTCCAGCAGATGGCCGATGTGGATATCACCATTGGCATAGGGAAGGGCGCTGGTAACAAGGATTTTGCGTTGTGAGCTCATATTAAAATAGAGTCCTGAAATTGGTTTTGAGATTTTTACTTAGCCGTGAATACTACTTGTTTTGGGTCAAATTTTCATTAACTAATTCGCCCAAATCTCATGATCTGGCTTGGTTTTCCGCCCCAAAAGACTTAGACTTTGAACCACTTTTTCAAATAAGCCGGACAGATCAGCAGAATGCTCACTGAACAGCAGATCCACGATGCCCTGAGCGAACTCAAGCTCAGTCAATTGAATACCGATTTAATCAGCGCTAAAGCACTCAAAAAGACCGATATTGATGGTAATAAGGTGACTTTGACCATCAAGTTGGGCTTTCCTATGGGGGGTTATCAGCAAGAGCTGGAGCGCGAAGTTACCGAATACCTTAAAGCACAGTTTCCAGAGATTGAGGCTCAGGTTAAAGTTTCCTGGCGGGTAGAAGCCCACGCCCACCCAGCTAAAGTACAAGCGATGCCTGATATCAAGAATATTATTGCGGTGGCGTCTGGTAAGGGCGGTGTTGGGAAATCGACAACTTCCGTCAACTTGGCGTTGGCTTTAAGTCATTTAGGCGCTAATGTCGGCATTTTAGACGCAGATATTTACGGGCCAAGCATTCCGATTATGCTTGGATTACAGGGCAAGCACCCAGAAAGTACCGATAAGAAGACCATTCTGCCAGTTGAAAATCATGGCCTGCAATCGATGTCGATTGGTTATCTGGTTAAGCCGGAGCAGGCTATGGTGTGGCGTGGGCCGATGGCCAGCGGAGCGCTCCAGCAGTTGATTAATGATACCCAATGGCGTGATCTCGATTACTTGATTATTGATTTGCCGCCAGGAACGGGCGATATTCAGTTGACTATGGCGCAAAAGATTCCGGTCACAGCCGCAGTCGTGGTTACTACGCCGCAAGATATTGCGTTGGCTGATGCGCGCAAAGCGGTGACCATGTTTAACAAGGTATCCGTGCCAGTGCTGGGTGTGGTGGAAAATATGGCCATGCATACCTGTTCAAATTGTGGTCATCAGGAGCATATTTTTGGTGCTGGCGGTGGCGACAAGCTGGCGCAGGAGATTGGCGTTGAGCTTTTGGGCAGCTTGCCATTAGCTTTAACTATCCGTGAGCAGGCTGATAGTGGTAAGCCGACGGTGATAGCAGATCCATCGAGTGCAGAAAGTCACTTGTATCTTGACATAGCGCAACGCATTGCTGCTAAATTATCGTTACAAGAGAAAGAGTTCAGAGCGGATTTTCCGACCATAACCATTGATAACAACTGATTGAGAACACTTAATATTGATTAAATAGTATTAAGCAATAATTAGAAATTAAAGAGAAACGACTATGACAATTAAAGCTGATAAGTGGATCCGCAGAATGGCGGAGAGTGATGGAATGATTGAACCTTTTGAGCCTGGTCAGGTTCGATACAATGGCGATAACCGTATTGTGTCTTATGGTACTTCAAGCTATGGCTATGACGTGCGTTGCTCGGACGAGTTTAAGATTTTCACTAATATCAACTCTGCAATTGTTGATCCAAAAGCATTCGATCAAAACAGCTTTGTTGATGTGAAAAGTGATGTATGTATTATTCCACCAAACTCCTTCGCATTAGCACGTACGATTGAGTATTTCCGTATTCCACGAAATGTCTTAACGATTTGTTTGGGTAAATCTACTTACGCGCGCTGCGGTATTATCGTTAACGTGACGCCGCTTGAGCCTGAGTGGGAAGGGCATGTAACCCTCGAGTTTTCCAACACAACGCCACTTCCTGCAAAGATTTATGCCAATGAAGGTGTGGCGCAGATGTTGTTCTATGAATCAGACGAAGTGTGTGAAACCTCATACAAAGACCGTGGTGGTAAATACCAGGGACAGCGCGGAGTGACCCTTCCGAAAACCTAGTCCAGAGTTCAGGTACAAAAAAAGCCAAAGATGTAATGTCTTTGGCTTTTTTATTGGAGTAGTGTTGTCTTGACGTTTTAAAGCTCCCAGCTTGTTGCCACTAGCTTTGCTTCTTCTTCACCATCTTTGATTCGTTGTATCTGCACCAGCAACATTTCATGGTCTATGGCAAACCAGAAATTGGTTATGCGGGTTCCATTTTTTTCTACCAACTGTAACTTTGCGGTGCGAACTTCTCCCTGTTTTGTTTTCAGGACTTCTTCACCCATTACTTTAAATTCATGATGGCGAATTTCCCCGCGATAACTAATATCAATTGGTTGTAATGGTTTTTGTGCCATAAGGTTTTCGCGAACAGCCAACACTTCGGTTAGCGGGTCGAGCAAACCTTCCTTAAGCTGCATGTTCCACTTCCTATCCTCATAGGATCCCTGTTCACGCATGGCTTTCCAATCGAATTTTTGTATCAAAGTTCGATCAGATCGGAAGCTAGTATCAGCTAAGCTTTGATAATTAAGTGGGCGAATGAAGCCATTAAATACTTCAAAACGACTGGTTTCGCGGCGTTCGTCGGAAAGCAAATAGTAACTGATATCTGACTCCATCGAAGCTTGCCATTGGCCATTGCTAAGTTGCTCGAGTTTGCGGGTTGCTGTTCCCAGTTTGTCGCCATCGTGCATGACTTTGTATTTTATAATGTAAGGTTTAACAGCTTTGAGAGCGGTGCTTTCCTGTTCGGCCGGAGCCGACTCTTCCGCCACAACTGTAGATGAGAAGACGTTAATTAATATAAACAGTAGAGCGCCAGAGAAAAAAGTCGTAACTGTTTTACTGGCTTGTGATTGCCTGCTGGTCGAGCCAGGCTTGACCACCTTTGAATTGCAGTCGGCCGCTACAGAACCAGCCAACCACTTCCGGGTATAGTTTGTGCTCTTGTTGTTGAATTTTTTGTTGTAGCGTTTGTTCTGTATCATCTGCTGTAACATGGAAACTCCGTTGTGCAATGATTGGGCCACCATCCAGCTCGGCCGTTACAAAGTGTACACTGGTTCCGTGTTCTTTATCACTATTCTCTAAAACTCGCTTGTGTGTATTGAGTCCTGGATATTTGGGTAATAAAGAGGGATGGATGTTAAGCATTTTGCCAAGGTAATGCTGAACAAAGTCTGAACTAAGGATACGCATAAAGCCCGCCAAAACAACCAAGTCTGGCTGGTATTGGTCGATGGTTTGAATCATAGCCTGTTCAAAGTCAGAACGGCTGGCAAATTGAGTATGGTCGACAGCTACTGCTGGGATGCCAGCCTTTTCAGCTCGCTCTAGCCCATAAGCATCAGGCTTGTTACTGATTACTGCAGATACGCAACCATCGATAGCGCCGTTTTGGACACTATCGATAATCGCTTGTAGATTGCTTCCGTTGCCGGAAATGAGAACAACGATGTTAGACATGTTGGGACGGCTTAAAGAACCACTTGTTCTTCATCACCATCGCGTGCTGCGATATAACCAATGTTATAGACAGTTTCACCCAGTGTTTGCAACAGGTCAGAGGCTCTTTCAGCGTTCTCTTTGCTTACGACAAGAACCATGCCGATGCCACAGTTGAATGTGCGGTGCATTTCATGACGGTCGACATTGCCTTCAGCTTGGAGCCATTGGAAGATTTTTGGCAGTTGCCAAGCGCTAGTGTTAATCATGGCCTTGGACGTCTTAGGCATAACACGTGGCAGGTTTTCCTGGAGACCGCCGCCAGTGATATGCGAAATAGCTTTAACTTCTACTTCTTTGAACAGGCGAAGTAGAGGCTTAACATAGATTCGGGTCGGCTCTAACAGGGTTTCGCCCAAGGTTTTGCCATTCTCAAACTCAGCATTAACGTCTGCGCCGCTAACTTCAAGGATCTTGCGGATCAATGAGTAGCCATTTGAGTGTTGGCCACTTGAGGCAAGTCCTAGCAGTACATCGCCTGTTTTCACTTTGCTGCCATCAATAATCTTTTTCTTGTCAACGATACCCACGCAGAAGCCAGCCAAATCGTAATCGTCGCCTTCATACATGCCCGGCATTTCTGCCGTTTCGCCGCCAATCAATGAGCAACCTGAAATTTCACAACCTTTAGCAATACCGGTGACAACGTCAGCGGCAATGTCGACGTCCAGTTTGCCGGTAGCGTAATAGTCCAGGAAGAATAAAGGTTCAGCTCCTTGAACAACCAGATCGTTGACGCACATGGCCACTAAATCAATCCCAACGGTATCGTGCTTTTTTAGATTCAAGGCAAGACGCAGTTTCGTACCTACGCCATCAGTACCCGCAACAAGCGCCGGCTCTTCATAACCTGAAGGCAAATCGAAAAGTGCGCCAAAGCCACCGATATTTCCCATCACTTCAGGACGATAAGTTTTCTTACAGACGTCTTTGATTCGGTCTACTAAGGCGTTACCTGCATCAATGTCCACACCTGCGTCTTTGTAGCTCAGGGATTTTTTGTCGCTCATTTGAATTCCTAGATAAAAGTGGGCTCGGGTCAACTGACCCTTTCAAAATTGCGCTAATTTTACTAGATGCGGCTATTGATAGAAAGGAGTGACCCTAAAAAAGCATCAACTAAATTACCTACAGACAAAGAAAAAGCGGCCGAAGCCGCTTTTTAGAAGAACAGATACACTTAGTTTTGTGGATCTGGAGTAATGGTCAACTCAACACGGCGGTTTTTAGAGCGGCCGGCTTCAGTTTCATTAGGAGCTACCGGGTAGCGCTCACCATAACCAACCACACGTAAGCGGTTATTCGGAATCTCGCGTTGACGCAGGTATGAAGCCACACTGTTGGCACGCTTTTCAGATAACTCTTGGTTGTAGGAGTCGCTACCAACTGAGTCGGTAAAGCCTGCAACTTCAAGGTTTGTATCTTTAAACTTATACAAAACCTTAGAAACAGAGTCCAATACTGGGTAGAAGCCGCTATCAATTGCGTAGCGATCAGTTTGGAAAGTGATGTCACCAGGCATGATCAAGTGAATTTGCTCGCCATCACGTTGAACGCCTACGCCCGTTCCAGCTAACTCTTCACGAAGCTCAGCTTCTTGGCTATCCATGTAGGCACCGATGCCTGCACCAATTGCACCACAGCCCAAAGCAGCATTTCGAGCACTTTTACTGTCACGAGTCGCGCCAATCAAACCACAGGTAATGGCACCGATCGCGCCATACTTAACCGTTTTACTGGTTTGCTCTTCGCCAGTGTATGGATTAAGCGTCGTACAACCAACACCCATCACGCCTGCAACAATTGCAGCGGTTAAGGTCTTCATAAAAGGGGTCGATATTTTCATACTATTTCTCCTCGGGTTCCCCAAAAAACTTGGATTCATCATAGCTTACAAGAATGAATACTAACTGAATTAACAGTGACTTATTAGCGTATCTTTGCTTTGAGGTTAATACAAAGACGTAAATGTGAATTATTACTCAGTATACGCCTTTTATGAGGAGATGAACGTTATATCGCATAAATAGCCGGCAAGTTACGCCATAAACCTTTGTAGTCCATGCCACAGCCAAAGATGTATCGGTCTGGCACATTTAAGCCAACAAAATCCGGTTTAAAACCTGATTCAGGTTTGCGTTGATGATCTTTGTCGACCAGAACGACAGATTGCAGGCTTTTAGGATTAAAGAGCTGACATTCGTTAACAATCGCTTCCAAGGTAATTCCTTCATCAAAAATATCATCCAGCAACATTACGGGCTGATTATGAATATCTTCGGCTCTGGGTTTAACCAGCCATTGCAGTTCTTGCCCTTGCGTTTTATCACCGTAGCGGGTGGCGTGTAGGTAGCTGACGGTAACTGGAACTGTTAACAACCGTAATAGCTGGCCAGCAAAATAGAGTCCGCCATTCATAATGCAAAACAACTGCAACGGCTCAGAGTAGTCTTGGGCGTTAATTTGCTCCGCAAGTTTTTTGATAGCGCTGTCAACCATATGCTCTGATACGATGACTTCCGCATACTCTAATACATTTTGCGGATGAGAAGGGTGGGCTGCACTGTCTTTAGCCATTGATATTGCCTGTTTATTTCTTGCGGAAAGGGAGTGCGGTCATTATAGGCAACTGCTAATGAGCATTCCATCGCAAAAGTGAGA
Organism: Kangiella sp.; assembly: GCA_026195755.1. Taxonomy (GTDB): domain Bacteria; phylum Pseudomonadota; class Gammaproteobacteria; order Enterobacterales; family Kangiellaceae; genus Kangiella. The sequence continues at coordinate 13,710 of JAPHRL010000002.1, forward strand.
CTTATTTTTTTCTATTTAGAGAGCTATTAGAGGATTATCAGTGAGCTATCTACGGCGCAGGGGCTAATTGCCTGGCGTGATTGAGAAAAACTGATAAAATGCCACAATTAATAGGGAGCTGCTTGAACCATTGAGCAGATTTCCACAAGTATTGCGTTATTGTCGATTAGCAAATGGCGAGCAAAAGATAATTAAAACAGGAACTTAAATCCATGAGATATCTTTTAAAGCATTGTTCTTTCTTTGTCTTGTTCATATTAAGCATGAACATAATACCTGCCCAGGCTGAGCGAGTTGTTGATTTATACTCCGCCACTTGGCCTGTGGAGAATCAATCCACAGAGACTCGTCAAAAAGCAATGCAGAATGCCTTTGCAGAAGTTCTAATACGGGTCAGTGGTAGCACCGATGTGGTAAACAACACCTTGGTTCGCGAAGCTTTGCCAAACGCTCAAAGTTATATGCGTCAATATTCCTATAAGCGACTCAATGCGATGGAGCAAATGGTCTATGAGAAGCCACTATTGTTGGTGGCAACCTTTGATAGTCGCGCGGTTCAGAAAATCTTAAAAGATGCTTCTCAGCCAATATGGTCGGATAATAGGCCTACTGGCAGTTATTGGATTGCTGTTGAGGATGGCGGTAGCCGTCGGGTAGTAACTGATGCTAACGATCAGATTGCTATAGCTTTGAACCGTGCAGCTGCGCGTCGTGGGTTACCTCTAATGTTACCTTTGATGGATTTAGAAGATAAGTCGGTCGTGACGGTGGGCGACATCTGGGGCCGGTTTACAGGGCCCATTAAAAGAGCTTCTGAACGGTATAACTCTGATTATGTTGTAGTAGGTCAGCTTTCTCAAAACGGTAATCAATGGTATGGACGCTGGTCACTGGACTTAGGAGGTAGTGTCGACAATATTTCAAGCTCTGCATCAAGCAAACAGCAAGTTGTTGCCGATCTGGTTGATCAAATAGCTAATAAGCTAGCGTCACGCCTAGCATTAGTGCTTTCGGGAGAAGTTTTGGCGGTGGAGATCTATATTGATAATATTCACGACCTTGGCGCCTATGCAGGCGCTCGTAACTATCTTGCCAATCTAGGAATGACGGAGTCGGTTAGCGTGCTGCAGGTCAAGCAAGACGCCGTTTTATTTGAGGTGAAAGTTCAAACTTCGCCACAAAACTTGATTGATGCCATCAACATAGGGAATAATCTGCGTCGTATTCCAAGTGATCAGGGAATAAATGGGCGTTACAGTTTTAGCTGGCGAGACTAATACAAGAACCGATAACAAGGGATTAAATAAGGGAAACACCATAAAAAACATGAGCTTAAGTATACTGCCAAATATAATAACCATAACGCGGATAATCCTTATTATTCCGTTTGCCTATTATGTGATGGTTGAACAGTATCAACTTGCACTTGTGATCTTCTTGATAGCGGGACTTTCGGATGGCCTGGATGGCTTGTTAGCAAAGCGTTTTCGTTGGCAAAGTCGGTTTGGCTCTATTACTGACCCCCTGGCCGATAAGCTGTTATTACTAGTAGCCCTGTTGTTACTGGTTGTCAAAGGGCATATTTCGTGGACTTTATTTTGGGTCTCGACAGCAAGGGATATTGTTATTGTTGGCGGTGCAACCAGTTATCACTATTTTGTTGGGCCGTATGAAATGCGTCCATCCATGATTTCTAAATGGAATACAGCACTATTGATTTTGTTGGTTTTGCTGGTTTTACTAACAGTCGCTGACTGGTATCCAGTTTCTAAATCTATATTGCAAGGGCTTGAAATCACAGTGATTTTAACCTGTGTCATTAGTGGTCTTCATTATATCTGGCTCGGCATCGTTAACTACAAAGCTGTTAAAAACAAAAAACAGACATCGGTAGCAAGTATTGATGATAAAACCAATGAGCAACCCACAATAAATCGCACTGACTCAAGTCAGCAATAGAATAATAACCAATTATATAACCACTCATGCAACAATTGCCTCTCAATATCGAGCTTCATTCCGATGCGACTTTTGCCAACTTTGTTGTTGGCGAAAATCAATTAGTGCTGCAGAGGCTAGAAGCTATCTGTGATGGCGATAGTGACTTTCTTTATATTTATTCTGAAAAAGGCCATGGCCGAAGTCACTTGCTGCAAGCGCTAACCCACGCTTATTCCGAGCGGAACCCCGACAAGTTAATTGCTTATTTGCCATTAGAAAACAACCTGTTAGTGCCTCAGATGCTTGATGGTCTGGCTACTTTTGACTGTGTCTCATTAGACGGTATCGAGCAAGTGCTATCTGATAAGGAGTGGCAAACTGCAGTTTTTAATCTTTATAACCAGCTTAAAGAACAGGGCAAAAGTTTATTGATTACTGGTTTGGATGCTCCATCACAGCTGGATATTGAACTTCAGGATCTGAAGTCACGGCTTTCGGCTATGTTTATTTACTGTATTAAGCCGTTGACTGATGATCAGAAGCGAACTTTGTTACAAAAAAAAGCTAAAGAAAAAGGCCTCGAGTTGAGTGGAGAAGTGGCTCAATATTTGCTGGCTCGCCAGCAACGTGATTTACCCACGCTGCTGGGGATTTTAGAAAAGTTGGATCAAGCCTCTTTGCAGGCCAAAAGAAAGTTAACCATCCCCTTTCTTAAAGAAGTACTTGATTTGTAAGTGGTTAGCTTTCTGCCTGCTCCTCAAATAAAAACTCAAGGCTCAATTTAGCGTGACGCAAGTGAGGGATTACAATTGAGCCGCCAACCAACATAGCCACCCCCATAGCCTCATCCAATTCTTGCTTGTTCCAACCTTGCTTAACACACTGTTCCAGATGGTAATCAATACAATCATTACAGCGTAATACCATGGAAGAAACCAAGCCAAGCAGCTCTTTAGTTTTAGAATCAAGAACGCCTTCACCATAGGCTGTTTTATCCAAACCAAAGAAACGTTTGATTAATAGGCTGTCAGTGTCTAATGCTTTAGCATTACCCGCTTCGCGATTGTGGCGAAACTCTTCAAATGGATGGGGCATGATATTCCTTAAATCAGTAAAAGATCCTATTGTACTGACAGCCGAATTTAGCTCAAGTAAAACTGCTGTTAGATGCTGTTTTATATAAAGTTTCTATGGTATAAATAGAGTGCTATGGCTTGGCTGAAGAGGAAAACCCATGTCTCTGACCTCAGAGGACAATAAAGAATTATTAAAAATATTAATGCAAGGGGAAAAAGTCTGGAATCAATGGCGTAAAGAGAATCCAAAAACTCACGCCAGTTTTGATGGACAAGATCTTCGTGGCCTAGACCTGTCCGGCTGTGACCTTTCTGAGATGAGTTTTGTGGGAGCTAACCTGGCTTATTCTGATTTGCAAGGTGTTGCTTTAATTGCCAGTAACCTCACCGATGCTAACCTCTGTTACTGTAATCTTTCCGGGGCAAAATTAATTGCCGCCAATTTAAAGCAAGCGAATTTAAGTCACGCCAATTTACTGCATGCCAATTTATTAACGGCCATTTGTTTTCGGACAGACTTGTCCAGTGTTGATTTGCGCGACCATGATTTGCGAGGGCAGGATCTACGCGAAGCCAATCTGAGTGGAGCTGATTTGCGTAATCAAAACCTTGAAGGTTTGGATATGCAAGGCGCTAAGTTGATTGGTGCAAAAATGGACAAGGTAAATTTACGTGATACCAATCTAAATAAAGCAAATATGTCAGATGTTGATTTATCCAGCTGTGGTATCGAAGGCGTTACTTTGAAAGGTGCGAATCTTAGTAATGCGAATATATCCGGCCTTGATTTATCAGGTTTTAATTTGAGTGGGGTTAATTTCAAAGGTGCGGATTTACGCAGTGCAAATTTGAGTAGAGCAAACCTTGATAACGCCATTTTAAGTGCTACTAAATTGTGGCAAGTACAAACGAACGGCTGGTCTATTCGTAGCATTGAATGCAGCCACGCAAGTTGGGATCAACGCGGTCGTGATTATACTCATTACGCCAAGAATCAATTTGAAAAACTGTTCGCTGACAAGATTACTTTTACATTGCGCTACCAGCGAATGTTGTCTTACCAGGACCTTGCTACTTTACCCTTTCTAATTGAACATCTTGAAGCCAGTTATTGGGGTTGTAAGTTGCGTATTCGAGATATACGCAATGAACCTGGTGATACTCGCGCCATTATCGTGGTCGAGGATACAGGAGGCTTGAATCCAACGATGCTCGAAGCAAGCTTGCGTCAGGAAGCTGAAAAGTTGCAATCCATTCAAATCAGTCTTCAGTCCGAGCGGAAATTACAATTTGAAATTCGTGAGTCATTGCAGGCCATTAAAGATAAGTATTGGCCTAAATTATTAGAGCTTTCTGAAATTGATAGTGATGCTAAAACACGTCGTTTAGCAGTACTGTTTACTGACTTAAAAGGCTTTTCACATTGGACCGAAGAAGACCGAACAGAAAAATTATCTTTATTCCGTGGCTTACTAAAACCTGTACTTAAAAAATGGCAAGCTAGTTATCCGAATATGGAGGGCGATTCCTTAAGAGCCACTTTTCAAAATGTTGAGAGTGCTTTGAGTTGCGCTGCCATGATCCAGAAAGTACTTGCAGGAGCAGGCTTTGCTTTACGCATTGGCCTGGATATTGGAGAGGTAAAAATTACTCATAACGAAATTACTGAACAGCTTGATATCGAAGGGGATGCCATCAACTTTGCCGCACGTCTGGAGTCCATGGCTGAGCCTGGAGAAGTGTTAGTATCCGAAAACGTTAGACATTATGCCATTCAAGCTGATTCAGCCTTTAGTTTTAAAGAGCAAAGACTCGCTCTGAAAAAAGCCGTGGGAGATAAACAAGCGGGTGACAAAATTGTTTGTTATTCGGCACAACCTTTAGCTTTTGTTCAGGCACCGGAGTCATAAATGAAATTTACTTCTTGGCTGACAATATTGCTGTCGGTACATCTAGCATTTGTTTCAGGCTTGCACGCAGAAGATGAGAGTCCTTCAATTCCTTCTACTGATATAACAGTGTTACCGATTAGCTTTCAGAGTAACTTGATGAAAGTTGATGCGGGAAATGCACTCAATGCCTTGCACCATGTCGGTTACGATAATCAGCCCCACTTTTCTCAGGATGGGGACAAGCTCTACTTTACGCGCATGCTGGAAGAACAAACGGATATTTTTGCATATCATTTTGTTGATCAACAGCTAATCAATATCACGAATACTGATGAAATCAGCGAATACTCGCCCACCATATATGATGCGACATCATTAAGTATTATAGGGGTTAACCCAGAAGGTCAGCAGCACCTACGATTAGTCAATTTAGACGATAGATCCCATCAAGTACTTAATCCCGCTATAGAGCCTGTTGGTTATCATGCATGGCTCAATCCAAAGTTAGCTGCCGTTTTTGTTTTGGGGAAAGTCATGACTCTGCAATTATTTGACGTTAATGCAGAGGAAAA
>JAPHRL010000040.1 GCA_026195755.1 Kangiella sp.
CTTTATCTGTAGCACGAGCAGCATAACAATAAAATGCGACTAGTAAGACTACGAACGTCTGAATGACAGCTGTTTTAAATATTGCAATACAAGCCTTCAAACTCAATCCTTTTAAGTAATGTCATTTATTAATTTTTTGTACTTACATCCATCTTAGTGACACTTTTTACGAATGTCATGGCTGATTTTTGAAAATTCATAATTTGCAATCAAACATACAGCAATTAAAACCAGCATTTCTTTTAAGCACTTCTTATTCTTTGTCATGCAAGGCAACCTATATCGGTTAACAACTTTGCTTTATTGCCAGTTTTCCTTGTATGCTTGAGCTATACCTAGAAAGCTATTTGGACAACTATCGTGTTACCACTTCTTAAAATCCTACTGATTGAAGACGACTCTGCAATTCTTTCAGAATTATCCAATAATCTAGCTAAAACCATTAATAATTTTGAGCGCAATGATGTCACTCTTGAAGTCATAAACTGCTCCAACCTTGAATCTGGTATTCAATACATTCACGATGATGGTGACATACAAGCCGTTATTTTGAGTTGGCAAATTCGTGAGCACGCTATAGCCAGCCGATATGCCCAGTTTATTTCGCAACTTAAATCAATACGTCTTGAATTACCGGTTTATGTGTTAGGTGATGACAGCAAAGGGCTGGACATCGTCAATGAATCTGAAGATATCGAGTCTTTCTTCTTTAAAGATGATGTATTATCTGACCCTGAGTCCATCCTGGGTTACATCATCAATGATTTCGATGATCGCTGCCAGACTCCATTTTGGACTGCTTACAAGCGTTATGTTGCAGAGTCTAATGACTCCTGGCACACGCCTGGACATAGCGGTGGTGCCAGTTTTAGAAACTCTCCCTATATTAGTGATTTTTATCAGTTCTACGGCCGCAATGTGTTTGTTGGCGACCTTTCAGTTTCCGTTGATTCTCTAGGCTCACTTTCCGATAGTACAAACTATATAGGACGTGCCCAACAAGCAGCAGCGAGTACCTTTGAAGTTAAGCGAACCTACTTCGTGACTAACGGTTCATCAACTTCTAATAAAATTATTCTGCAAACGCTACTACGCAAAGGTGACAAAGTCATCATTGATCGCAACTGCCATAAATCAGTTCACTACGGCATCCTGCAATCATCAAGTATGCCTATTTATCTTTCCAGCATCCTCAACCCCAAGTATGGCATTTTTGCACCGCCATCGCTGGCTGATATGAAGCAGGCCATTGAGCAAAACCCAGATGCCAAGCTATTAGTCTTAACCGGCTGCACCTATGACGGCTTATTAAGTGATCTGAAACAAGTCGTGGAACTCGCACACGGCCATAACATCAAAGTCTTTATTGATGAAGCCTGGTTTGCCTATTCATTATTTCACCCGCAGTTTCGCCACTACTCAGCGATTAATGCAGGCGCCGACTATGTTACCCATTCTGCCCATAAAGTAGTGTCTGCCTTTTCACAAGCATCTTATATTCACATTAATGATCCGGACTTTGACGAAGATTTTTTCCGTGAGGTCTATAGCATATATGCCAGCACTTCACCCAAGTATCAGTTGATTGCTTCTCTAGATGTGTGCCACAAACAACTTGAGATGGAAGGCTATAAAATTCTTAATGGATTACTCCATCATGTCGCCGAGTTTAAACAACAAATGGCGAGCCTAAACAAAATCAAAGTACTGGACAAGAACGACTTTAAATCTCTGTTTCCTCACTTCGAGTCCGATAATATGGGCCATGACCCACTAAAAATCCTCGTAGACATCAGTGAGTTACCGTATTCGCATAAGGATATCCATAACTACCTGCTGGACGAAGTGGGGCTCGAAATTGAGAAGTATACTCACAGCACCATTCTCGTTTTGCTCACTCTCGGCGGCACTCGTTCCAAAATTATTCGTCTTTATAACGCACTGAAAAAACTGGATAGTGGTCGGGTAAAGTTAACCACAGCCAGTCGTCGTTCTAAAATCCCCAATAATCTACCACCTATCGAATTAGCCTGTCTGCCTAACGAAGCCTTCTTTGGTCAAAGGGAATGCTTACCCATTGCTGAAGTCGAAAATCGTATTTGTGCAGGCTTGGTGACACCTTATCCGCCAGGCATACCGCTACTGGTTCCCGGCCAAATTATCAGACGCGAACAACTGGAATATCTAGCTGTTCTCACCAACCAGAACTTAACCATTCAGGGTAGCTTTGACGGGGAGATTTATGTGCTGAAAAAGTAATGGTGAGTGCTAACGCCTACTTAAGGACTGATAATAGCTTGCTTAAATTTTGAAGCGAAGTGAAACCGTGTGAACTGTTAGCAGCCCTACTTTAAAATTCTTTTTAGATGTTTCCTGACACAAGTGAATTTTATTTATTTTTTCTTTTTTGAAGAAGATATAGCTATGAATATAATTATAAATACAACTACTACTCCACCTATGGCTGCCCAAGTCATGATTATTCCCTTTAATTTAAAGTTAAGGTTATTGAGAACTAAAACTATCACACATACATAAAAATAACATTAAGTTCAATATAGCACCTAACGCTTGGTTGTGCGGCAGTGAACGAGTGTGCGAGTGAGCTGTCGCGACACCAACCACTGGTTAGAGTCGATTTTATTAGATGCCGTAAATAAGAAAAGAAAAACCTAAGACACTAAATATACACACCAAACGCACGACCCAAATTGGCAATTTCTCACCTATGTATTTAACAATATTTTCTATTTTTCTGTTACCCAACGCCACTACAGCAATTACAGCCACTAAGGATAAGTATCCAACGATACTAAAAACTAACGGAAATGTTGCAGCATTGGATGACAAGACAAGCGAAATACCCAACATTAGTCTAACAGCGACATCACTATATCTAGCTAGCTTTGAGTTTACGAGATATGGCATACCATCAACTAATTTTTGTGGAAAGAAAACGCACATTGCACTTAGCAAAACCATTCCAGAGCAGATTACAATGATAATAATTTGCCAAATTGTGTAGTCCAAGTTAATTAACCTCTAACATTATATTATAGGACATCGCCGATAACCTTTTGATTTTAAATTGTTTATTTCCAATGTCCGTTTTTCCGATTAATACCATATAAAAGCATACATCCCAGTGGCTTTTATCTCAATCGATAGTAGCAAAATCAATATCTTACGGGAAGTGTTGATTATAATGTGTTCGTTGTGTTGTCTTTGAAGTGAAAATTGAGGAGTTATTCTTTGCTTACCACTTGCCGAATAGTCTGCCGATAAAAGCGCTGGCTTCTTTTCCGCTGAGGCTCGATATCATGGCTAGCAGTGCGCTGATGGCGATAACTGTGTGCGTTAAGGCGCTGGAAAAGTTGATGTCGGCTATAAGCCAGTCAATGCCTAACGCAAAACCGTAAATAATCAGATAGAAAGGAGCATAGATAAGACCAAGTAACAATAAGAACACTACTAAACCGAGTATTCGAGTTGTTAGTGTTCTTTTTTCGTTGGGTCTCATTAATATAGAAGGGTCTTTTTTAAATTTGGTGCTCAGAGCGGGACTTGAACCCGCACGGCCTACGGCCACTACCCCCTCAAGATAGCGTGTCTACCAATTCCACCACCTGAGCAATATAAAGACGATCAATTATTGATCTTGATCGTCTTCTTTTGTTTCTTCTTCAGTCGCTTCGGGAATAGACTCAGAAATAGCCTGGTCATCTTCCGTCGGAATTTCAGTACTAATCTCTTCTTGAGTATCTGACGGAATCTCGGAAGGAATTGCTTCTTCTGTCTCTGCTGGAATTTCAGAAGATTGAATACCAACCTCTTCTACCGGCGCAGCTTCTGGGTCATCGAGTAAACCGGACTCGGCGGCTTCATCCTGACCAATGGCATGAATAGTCAAAGCCAAAGCAAAGAATAGAATGGCTAAGATAGTGGTACTCTTAGTTAAGAAGTTGCCAGCGCCTGGGGCGCCGAATAGAGTGTTAGAAGCACCAGCACCAAACGAAGCACCAATTTCTGCCCCTTTACCTTGTTGGATCAATATGATTCCAACCAGTAACAAGGCAACTACTAACAAACTGATCATTAAAAATAATTCCATCGTATTATCCTGCTATTTTGCAAATCGCGATAAATTCATCTGCTTTTAAAGAAGCTCCGCCAATCAATCCACCATCGATATCAGGCTGAGCCAATAATTCTTCAGCATTGGCCGCTTTCATACTGCCGCCATAGAGTATTTTAATATTTTCAGCAACCTGAGCATTTTTACCACGTAAATGAGC
>JAPHRL010000240.1 GCA_026195755.1 Kangiella sp.
AAACACTCGTTAACGAAGACGCCACCCGGCATTACCGGTAGGAAGTGGGGTTTGTAGGCAACTAAGAAATGCTCGTTGTGCTCAATGATGACCTCTGAAAAAGGAATTGTCGGCTCTTGTTCCACCTCGCGATGATAATATACAACACTACCTGCTTTATATTCTGTATCCGTAGTAACTTTAGTATGGTTTTCCCAATAGACTTTCCCTTCAGCCATTCGAGTTGCCCACTCAGCTTCAGATACATGAGGAAAGGTATCGACCAGGAATGACAAGACTGATTTGTAACCGCTTTGAAACGGAAGTATTACTTTTGAGGGTTTATAGGCTTTGGGCACAAAAATGTTATGTCTATTGATCAGGATGACATTGTATGGGTTTGGTGAGAAAAGAAAAAGTTTCGGTTTAAGTGTGGTTTGTTTTTTCACATTTGAGAAACAAAAAAAAGCTCCCGGTGAGGGAGCTAAAAGCGATATAAGATAGTTGGGTTAGGAGGGTATCTTATATCTAGGGTAAGAACCTTTCCTCAAAGGTTATGACTAATCCATCAGGTTAACCTGTTAAAAGCTTTAGTGACTTGTTTGCATGAAGTCAAAAGGAATGACGGTATCGATTTCATCACTTAACAATCTTAATTGTGGATGGTGCTGGTGAATCGATCTGACAATGGCTTCTAAATCCTCTTTTTTGACGTCTAGCAGCAACAAATATTTCCCTTCTTCCACTAAGCTGTAATATTTACGTAGCTTGTAGTTTTTACTTTCAAGTCCCAGTAAACCACCTAGCCAGGTTCCAAAACCGCTCAAAAGAATCGTTGTTGCGACAAAACCAAAGGTACTGTATAGGCCGTCTAGGGCTTGCATGTTATATAATATGGTTGCAACTAACAAACCGAGCACAGTGCCTGCAATAAATCCTTTGAAGCTGCCATTCAGTACATTAGTCTTGTACCAGAAGTTTGCCGTATTCAGTCCTCGTCGCAAAACTTTGCCTTGTTTCTTAGCGATTACATGAAGATCGCTGTCTTGAATACCGTGTGCCTTTAAATCCTCATAAGTGGCTTGTACATGTTTGAGTTTATCTGATTGATAGAGTAAACGACTCATAATGTAACTCCTGTAACACGAATTTGAATTAAACATAGCAGGTGCTGTGTGAAAACTACGTAAAGGCTTGGATAATAGGGATAATTATTTATTGCCTCCTTAATAAATATGACTAGAATGATTTTTTGTCATGTAGATGAATGACAAATAATTTTGAATACTTGAGAGAGGACTTATGGAATATAACTTTAACAATGATAGCAAAGATGCTGATGAGGTAAGGTTCAGTGAGGATCTTGGGCCAGAACTTGAAGAATGTAAGATTAAGATCAGGCGGGGCTTTTGGACTGCGGTAGTGGTTGCAGTATTAACGTTAATCATGGCTATTGTCACTAATTATGAAAACGGCTTGGTCGCAATGCTTGATTCAGGCTATTTTTACTATGTGGCGGCTTGTGTTTTATTAGCGATTGGTATTTATTATAAAAGCCGGGTCAGTGCTTCATTGATGCTGATGTATTTTGTTATCTCCAAAATTATCCAAATTAATCAAACCGGTAAAGCTTCAGGTATTCTTCTTATATTAATTATTACTGTGCTGTTGGCCCAAGCTACTCTGGCCACTTTCAAGTATCATCGCTTAAGAAAACAACAGAACCCAGAGTATCAGGCCACAAGTAAGCTAACGTGGTGGCTGGCTACACCCGTCAATGCGATATTAAGTTTGGTTTTAGTCACGTTTCTTCTGGTTGAAACTGGTTATTGGGTACCTACATCTCTGATGAATGAAGAGACTCTTTCTGTCACTCATGTTGAGACGTTGCGTGATAGTAATATTATCGGTAGCAATGAAAAGGTTGATCTATTTTTCTCAGAGGGACTTACCTCAATACTTGAGGGCGGTAATATCGTCACTGATTCACGGGTTATCAGTTATGAGAGTGTCGATGGGGAGCTGTACGTCTTTTCAGCAAAGTTTTCTGATGTCTCATTTGTCGGCATAGAGGAGAAGGGGACGGCATTAAGCTACAGCCAAATTTATGTTGAAACTTATGAGGGAGACAGTTTTTACTTGCTGGCGCCGCATGAACAGAAAGAAGATGAGCAGTTTGTAAAAATGATCAGAGAGCGAGCCGCTTTAGCACAGAGTGAGTCCAATCAGGGTTGATTTTTTATCGGGCTTCACCATTCAATGGTGGAGCCATCCCAGGCAAAAAACTTTCCATTATCTTCTAAGAATAAATTATCAATAATTTGAAACATCTTGCGAACAGAATATTCTGTCGAAAAGAGCTTACCTGGTTTGACATTTTGTTGAAATGGTTTTGATAAGTTGGTGTCGGTAGTTCCGGGGTGAAGTGCAATAACGGCAGTGTTTTTATTTCGTCGAGCTACTTCAATGGAAAGTGTTTTTATCACTTGATTCAGGGCTGCTTTACTTGCGCGGTAACTATACCAGCCACCAAGTCGATTATCGCTTATGCTACCGACTCTTGCAGAAATGCTGGCGAATATGGCTGTTTGTGTATTAGATTGTTTCAAGAGCTTTATAAAATGTTTAGCTATTAATGCTGACGTTGCAGCGTTGGTTTGCATGACATTGATGAAACTGGTTAGGTCAAAATCTTCTATTCTTTTCTCAGGTTGGATTTCTTCCGAATGGTGCAAAATGCCTATAGCATTGACTATCAGATCAACGTGCCCATATTGGTTGTTAACATGCTCTGAGAATTTCTTTAGATGATGATCATCAAGTGGGTTCAGTTCAACCTTGACCAAGCCATTCTCCAGTGCCTTAATAGTGGGGATTTTACTGGCAGCTTCGCTACTGTGTGGGCGAGAACATGCAAACACCACCGCATGTCGCTTAAGAGCTTGTTTGACAAACTCTTGACCGATGCCGCCATTGGCGCCAAATATAACTGCGATACTCATGGTGTTAGTATTCAGTTTTTCTGTGAACGTGAAGTGAAGACTTATTATGGGAAATGAGAAGCTTTATGAAGACTATTACTATTAATAAGGTAACCGGAGCGGATTTGCCATCTATCGCTGAACTGGCGTCTGTAATCTGGCGTGAACATTACACGCCTATTATTGGCTTCGAGCAGGTTGAGTATATGCTGGAGAAATATCAGTCCGTGCAGGCGATGGCCCAGCAAATAGCAGAGGGTGTTTCTTATTTCACTATTTTGCTTGATACCAGTTTGGTGGGTTATCTTTCTTTTTATCCCAAAAATAAAGTGCTATTTTTGAGTAAAATTTATATATCATCTCAGCAAAGAGGGCGAGGCTTGGGGCGTTATGCGATAGCGTTTGTAGCTCAGCAAGCGAAGTTAGCGGGGCTTGATAAGGTGCGACTTACCGTTAATAAGTATAATACTGACAGTATCGCAGCCTATCAAAATATGGGCTTTAAAACGGTCGATGAAGTGGTGGTTGATATTGGTGCTGGTTTTGTTATGGATGATTATGTGATGGAATTTTTTGTCGATAATTGCGAATAAATGTTAGAAGGGGCTTTTATTTTCAAGTAAGATGAGGGCTTCTAATTAAGAGGGAAGCACTATGACAATTTTAATCCGTTCAATTTTTGTTCTATTTTTAGCGCTAGGCCTGGCTGCGTGTAACAGTGAGCCTACATTTGATGCCACTAATGACCAAACTATGGAAGCTTCTATGGAGGAAATGACGAAAGACATGACCGAAGAAGAAAAAATGGAATTGGGTCAAGCGGTAATGAGTATTGCAATGCAGGTTGGTTTTAGCTCTATGGGCGATGAAGAAAAAGTTGAAAAAGAACTTAAAGAAAAGCTTCACGGCAAGACTGCAAAAGAAATTATTGAACAGGCTAACGGTAAGTAAAGGGTTAGCTCCAATAAGACTTTAAAAACCCGGCTTAGGCCGGGTTTTTTTATTGCCTAAGCTTTGATATTAGGTCGTTAGGCTGACTTTTATCAGTACCAATGCAAAAAAGACTTGATCTGCTAATGAGAATTGCTATCATTTGCATCCTCATTTAAGAAGATTCGTAAAGTCATGAAACAATCAGTCATTTCAATAGCTGTTCTAGCAGCTTTAGCGGGCTTAGCTCTATCCGGGGAAGTATACGCAGCAGAAGAAAGCACTTCTGAGCAGTCGGTGTCCAATGACGACGCTGAAGTATTAACCATCATGGCCACTCGTGCGCCATTACCAGCCAGTTCAGTTCCAGCAACCATTACAGTCATTGACGGTGAAGAAATCCGTTTGCAGTTGTCTGTCGCTAACTCTTTGTCTGACATCCTTGGGAATCTGGTGCCTTCATTCAGTCCATCACGGCAGAAACTAACCAGTTCGGGTGAAACTCTTCGCGGACGTAAACCGCTGTATTTGATTGATGGTGTTCCTCAGTCGAATCCATTACGTGATGGGGCGCGTGCAGCCAATACTATTGACCCGTTAATGATTGAACGTGTTGAGGTAATTCATGGTGCTAGCGCGATTCAAGGTATGGGTGCCAGCGGCGGTATTATTAATATCGTGACGAAATCTGCTAGCGGTACTTCGCATGAAGTGAACGCGGGTGTTTCGACCCAACCCACCGATTCAGGCGACAGTCTTGGTTACCATGCGGGCTATTTATGGAGTCATGGCACTGACGATTACGAAATCATGCTGGGCGCGCATTTGCGTGAAACAGGCTTATATTTTGACGGTAATGGTAATGCTATCGGTGTCGATACCACTCAGGGCGATACCATGGATTCTTCAAGCCAAGATATTTTTGGCAAGTTTGTCTATCGATTGAATGGCGAACAAGAAATTCGTGTGATGTTAAACCATTACCGGCTAGCTTCTAATGGTGATTACATTACAGTTACTGGCGACCGGGCAGCTGGTATTCCTGCAATATCAGAGCGTGGCTTACTAGAAGGCGATCCTGCTGAGAATGAAATAACGACTGCCAGTTTTGAGTGGCGTGATAGCGACTTCCTTGGCGGTGCCCTGAATTGGCAGTTATTCTCGCAGGATTTTTCTGCACTATATGGTGGCGGTCGTTTTGCAACCTTCCAGGATCCTGCTTATGGCACTGATATTTTTGATCAGTCACGTAATGACTCCAATAAATTAGGTTCGCGCGTAACGCTTAACTGGCAGCAAATTGCGGACATGCCAGTGGATATGACCGCTGGTGTCGACTTCCTTGAAGACACAACTTATCAAGAGTTGGCGCAGACTGGACGTAAGTGGGTGCCTGAAACCAGCTTCGAAAACTGGGCTCCTTATGTGCAAGCCCGTTATATGAATAATGGTTTAACCTTAAGCGCCGGCTTGCGTTACGAATACGGCAACTTGAAAGTTGATGATTTCACCACTCTGTATTCTTACAACAGTACCTTTGTTGAAGGCGGCAGTCCTTCATTTAATGAGCTGCTAACCAACTTCGGTGCGGTCTATAACTTTAACTCTGATTGGCGTGGTTTTGTCAGTGTTTCTGAAGCATTCAGCATGCCTGATGTGGGTCGAGTGTTGCGCGCAATTGACCAACCTGATCAGCAGGTCGAAAGCTTCCTGAATCTTCAGCCTGTGGTGACTGACAATAACGAAGTGGGTGTTGAGTATCGCGGCGACTCGTTAAACTTTTCGGTAAGTTACTTTGAATCAAATTCAGACCTTGGAGCGCGTTTATCTCCTAACTCGGATGGTATCTTCATCGTCAATCGTGAAAAGACTGAGATCTCAGGTTTTGAAATAGATACCAACTATGCTCTGAATAATGATGCCACAGTGGGTTTGATGTACGCAGATACTGACGGCGACTTTGATAGCGATGGTGATGGTCAGGTTGATACTCCATTAGGTGGCAGCAACATGACGCCTCGTCGCTTGAATGTGTACTGGTCTCAGTACTGGACTGGTGACATCAATACGCGTCTGCAATGGAATAGGTTGTTTGACCGCAATATTTATACAGGTGCCGAGGCTATTAATAACTTTGATGGTTATGACACTGTAGATTTTACTATGAACATTGCGACACAAAATGCGGGTGAGTTTACTATCGGCCTGGAAAACCTGTTTGACGAGTACTACTTTACTTATTACGCACAAACAGCGGGCAATGATGGGCGCAATTTCACCGGACGTGGTCGCACGGTAAGCATCAATTGGCGCAAGCAATGGTAATGATTCGTCATTATTGTAACCGTCTAGTGTAGCGAGATTTGTATGCGAACTAGACGGGTTATTACTATCCTACACAAATGGCTGGGCCTGGTGCTCAGCCTTTGGCTTTTATTGGTAGCGATAACTGGAACCTTGCTGCTCTTTAAAACGGAATTGTTGCAGCTGACCTATTCCCGATTGAATTTACCCGCTATTCCATCACAGGAACAGGCCGCTAAGGTCTTTGACCAACGTCCTGCTAATTATGGATTTGTGCCATCTGAATATCATCCGTGGATTGAGACCGTTGATGATCAAGGGACTCACCATTATTACTCAGCAGAAGGTGACTTATTGTTGTCGCGCCCGGCGATGGGTGACTGGATTGAATGGATGGTCGAGTTTCACCATCATCTTTTTTTGCACGATTTGGGTAAAGAGTTACAGGGTATTTTGGGTATTGGCTGTCTGTTATTGATTTTCTCTGGGTTAATAAAGTGGTGGCCTCGAAAGCGATGGAGCAAGAAGGATTTATCGGTAAGACTGTCAAAACCAAGTCAGAAGCAATGGGGCCAGACTTTGTGGCAGTCCCATCGGACTGTTGGCGTGATACTGTTTTTTCCAATCTTAATCGCTGTAGCAACTGGTACCGCCATGATGTATAGCACTGCCGTGGGAGCAGCTCTACAGACACTCTTCCCTCAGGACGGTCAAGAGCGCCCATCAATAGATATTCCCACTTTAAGCAGTGCAAGCTGGCAGGAACGGTTTACGGCAGCCGAAGCCATAATGCCCGAAGCCCAACCAAAATTAATATCCTGGGCTTCAAACAGTATGCGAATGACTCAGCCTGAAGAGTGGCACAAAAATGGTCGCACAAGAATTGCCTTTGATCCCGAAACCCATCAAATTACCGAATGGACCAATATTCGTGAGCAGACTTTGGGCTATCGACTAGCGCAAAAAGTCTATCCACTTCATATCGCCAATATTGGTGGAAATACCTACCTGACGCTGATATTCCTAAGTGGATTGGCTTTGATTTTGTTATCGGTTACTGGAGTTTGGTTTTGGGTATGGTGCAGGAAGAAGCGTAAGGTCAGAAGTTAGGAAGTATTCAGAGGTCATATTTGCTGACTTGATGGGTTACGGCTATTGCATATCGCCTAACCCATCCTATATCCGGTGCTACCTTCAATCGAATATTTGTCAGCTATGACTTTTTTACGTAGGCGGCAATAATGACGATTCTTTGCCCATTAACACGACCTTCAATATGCAAAGGGTTGTCGCTTAAGGAAATGCCGCGTACTGCGGTGCCTCTTTTGGCGGTGAAGCCTCCGCCTTTGACCTCTAGGTCTTTAATTAAAACTACATTATCACCAGCTTGTAATGGCGTGCCATTGCTGTCCAATGTTGGTTCGCGCGAGTCATCGGCTAGGGTCATTTCAGCCCATTGACGCACTTCATCTTCCATGTACATCATATCGAGCTGATCTTGAGCCCAGGTTTCACCCATGCTTGCGAGCTTTTTGAGCATTCTCCAGGACATCACCTGGACAGCAGAAACCTGACTCCACATCGAATCATTTAAACAACGCCAATGGTTGACGTCCATCGACTCTGGAGCTTCGAGCTGATTGGAACAGGTTGAACAAACTAGAATGCACTTATCGGAGTTTGCTTCTGCTGGCGGGACTTCATAAACGGATAAATTTTCGCTAGAGCCACATAGTTCACATTGATTGTTGGCGCGTTCAGTTAGGGTATTAAGAATGCTCATGGCAAGGACTCCCTGAAAAAGGCGCTATTATGCCTCTTTCAGGGGGTAATTGAAACGCGGGGTAAACAAACAGCTCAGTGCATACGTTCCATGATGTCCAAAGGAATGGTGGTTTCCACTTCGTCACTGACCAGTTTAAGGTTGGGGTGATACTGTAATACTGTTTTGATATGTTTAGCCTCGGACAAACTGAGATCAATCAGCAGCAAATATTCTCCCTCATCAACGAAATGATAGAAGTCTTTAAGGGCATGATTTTTAGTTTGTAAGCCTATAAAGCCACCCAGCCATGTGCCAAAAGCTGTAAACACAATGAGAGTGGTAAGTATCCCCCAAAAGCCATAGTAACCACTGAATACCTCAGAAGCGGCAAAAATCAGGCTGGCAAGAATACCGGCAGCTAAGCCATAACGTACTCCTTTACTCCAGCCATTAAGGATATCGGTTTTATACCAGGTATTAGCAGCATTCAAACCCCGTCTTAGTAATTGACCATCCTGTTTGGCAATGACATGCAGGTGGGCATCTTCAACACCAGCATCGCGGAGATCTTTATAGGTGTTTTCAATTTCTGCGAGGTTGTCGCATCGATAGAGTAAGCGTGACATGATTAACCTCCTTATCTAGCATTACATGAGAACATTTTAACAGTATTGCTGTTTAAATAATGTACAGTTGCGCGCATTATTCGGAAATAATCATGCTGAATATGGAGTGTGGGAAGCGATTTGGATGATGGGTTATAAACTATGGAGAGTTTGTAACTAATTGTTTTTAATGGCATTTACCCATTTTTACCCTATATAAAGCTGGTCAAACTGAATATTCCCACCTAGAGTGTAGATTGACAAATAAAACCAATCATTGGAGTCACATTGATTATGAATAAAATATGCTTTGCTTTAACAAGCCTAGCCTTAGTTTCGCCTCTAAAAGCTCATGAATTACCAACCGACTCATTCAATACTAATAATACTAATGTCGCTGTTGTAGTGAGCTTTAACTTTAATGAAGCACAATTGAGCCATCAATATACCAATTATGCGCAGTTTTTTGACTATGCCAGCTGGTTGGCGCATAAGAAGGGCGACACACAATCAAAAGAGACTTGTGAGTTAGGTAGTGAGAAGGTGTCGAACCAGAAGACCTGCGGTCAGGTAGACCATTTTTATCAAGCAGCAATGATTGGTACCAATACCTGTAATGCTTATTCGTCGCTTCATGCCGATCAATACCCACAGGGATTGATCCCCCGTTTTACGGCACCTCGCAGCTTTGTGGATAATTTACAGGCCGCAGATGGACATCATGATAACTATGACTTTACCCAAGGGCTGAGCTTCGACTGTGTTTACGAGATACGTGAAGTAGAGCCGATAAAAGTTCGTAGCACTTTTTAAGCTTTAACCATGTTCCATGGACCGGGCTTTAATAAGTGACATAACTTGTTCAAGTTTGTCTTCTAATAAAGCTCGGTCACTTTGGCTTAGCTCACATTCCGCCAATACGTAATGACTCGTTTTAACTACATTGCGCCAACGCGGGTTCTGCGGGATTTTCTGGATATTCAGGTATTTATCCAGAGATCGTGTTCTTAGTCGACCTTCATCAATCGACACTCGCCATATACGGCTTTTTTCGGCAAGCTCAATCCTGTCCAACTGACTCGCTTTCTCCCATAGATTAACCGTTTCTATCAGTAGTTCTACCAAGGACTGTCTAAATTGCTCATCTGTGCAAGTTTCTGCATCCGCTCCTGGTTCGGTTGCGCTGTTATTTTCCTTCCCCTGAGTGTTAGCGTTTTCTTGATCCTGTAGTGCCTCTGACTCTAGCAGTAATAACTTTTCTTTATGCGACTTAATGGAGGCAAGCAAAGCCTGCTTTTCTTTACGTTTGCGATAGCTTAGGAAAACGAGCAAAAAGGCCAGAGCCAGAAGGATGATTAATGAACCAAGAATGATATTGGATAATGAACGGATTCTATTGCTTTGTTTTTCATTGGCCAATTGTTCGGTAACCAACTGTCGTTCAAGGCGTTCTTTAGCTATTTGCTGATTGATTAATTGCAGGTCGGCTTGGTATTGCGCCTGTAATTCTTGCTCTTTGTTCTGGTAATGTTTGTTTAGGTGCTCTAAGGCTTTTTGGTATTGACCCCGTTGGTCATAAATGGTGTACAAGAGTTGATGAGTATCACTAAGAACCTTGGGATTATTGGCTGGTTTAGATTGGTTTATTGCATAGTTTGCCTGCAACTGGGCTTGCTCATAATTCCCATCCAAATAGCTGATGTAGGCTTTAATGTAGTAAATTTCATCAAGATAATTTGAGTCATCTTTTGCGAATTTTAGTGCTTCGTCTATAAATTTACGCGCTTCGGTGCTTTGTTTTTGCTTGATATGAACCAGAGCAAGATTTTTTAAAGCCCTGACTTTTTCATTGTTTGAAAGCTTGGTAGAGTAGGTGGCAATAATTTTGTCTATGTATTGGTTTTGTTTCTCATTATTGCCGTTGAGCGCATATATGACGGCGAGATCTTCGTAGAGGTGGGAAATATTCGACATAACGCGAACATCAAAGTCATCAATCTGAGTGTAATCCAAATAGGTTTGTAATGCCTGTTCGTAATAGCTGATCGACTGTTCGATATCCCCCATATCTTTATTCAACAAGCCAAGGTTATTAAGTGTGGTGCCGACATAATAGAGATTGCCGATCAACTCCTTATGTTTAAGGCTTTCTTGGTAATATAAAAGAGCACTTTTATATTTGAGAAGTTTGTGATGAATAAGTCCTAGATCATTGCTGCTTTTAGCTATCCACTCTATGTTCTGCTCTCGCTGTGCAATGGTGTAAGCCTGCTCTAATTGTATCTTTGCCTGTTCATAATCCTCTTGATGTAAGAGCCTGAGGCCGACCATTCGATACCAGCGATATTGGATCTCTGTATCACCAAGAAAAAACTCACTTTGTTTAATTTTGGCTAAATAGTAATCTGTATCGGCATAATGCCCCTGTTGCGAGTATAAGTCGGCTAATTCAAGCCAGAGCTGAGTCGTCACTGGAGAGCTTTTGTTTTGCTGAGCTTCCAGGGAGTTCAAGCAGGTTTTCAGAGCTTCAGAGTGTGGACGTGACTTGATGGCGCTCTGGCATTGGCTCAGAGACTCTGCATCACTAGCCAAACTGGTATTGGATAAGCTCCAAAACAGTAAAAAGACCCCAATTCTCATAATGTTTTAATTTTTTCTGCTGATGTGCGCAAAGCATAGCATATCAATAGCTTAACTGAGTATTAACAGAAAGCCGCCATCCCGCACATAATGATAAGTAACCCGTTAAACACTTATTTTGTTGATATTTGTTACATATTAGCGGACGGCGTGCCTTGCCTATTGGCAATAGAGTCCGTATAAACGATGAGTTAAGTACGATTTTGACGCACTTGTTGGTAGGTGCGTATTGGGGAAATGTGAATTTTAAATCACTATTTTTAAAGCAAAGTAGTATCAAGGCAATAATTGATTAAGGTATATATGATGAAGAAACTAACCGTAGCCGCAGCCGTAATGTCTGCATTCATTGCAACAGGGTGTTCGAACGACAGTTCGGAAAAGCAAAGCTCTGCTGATTCTGAAAAAGCCCAGTCTGCCCAATCAGTCGATGGAGCTAACGGTACGGATACCAATGACGATGTAACTGCATCGAATCCATTTTTTAAAGAGTGGAGTACGCCTTATGGCATGCCACCTTTCGAACAAATTAAAGATGAACACTTCAAACCCGCTTTTGCTAAAGCGATTGCTGAAGTTCGTATGGAAGTGGATGAAATTGCCAATAACCCTGATGAGCCAACTTTCGCTAATACGATTGAGGCGATGGAATATAATGGCAAGTTATTGAATAAAGTGACGAATGTTTTTTACAATCTGACGTCAGCTAATACTAATCCGACATTACAAGCTATTTCAAAAGAGATCGGTCCTCAGCTTTCTTCGCTGCGCGACGATGTTAATTTAAACGAAAATTTATTTAAGCGTGTTTCTGCGCTCTACGCGACAAAAGATGAGCTTGGTTTGCGTCCCGATCAAATGCGTCTATTGGAAGACAGCTATAAGTCATTTGTACGCGGCGGTGCGGAGCTGAATGATGAGCAAAAACAAAAGTTGCGTGAGCTGAACAAGAAAGAGACTCAATTGTCATTGCAGTTTGCCGAAAATGTTCTTGCTGAAACCAATGACTGGGAATTGGTCATTGATAATAAGGAAGACTTGGCTGGTCTACCTCAATGGTTCATTGATGCTTCAGCAAAGACAGCTGAAGAGCGTGGCCATGAGGGCAAGTGGGTTATCACAACTCATCGCACAAGCAAGGACCCTTTCCTGGTAAATTCTACCAAGCGTGATCTCCGAGAAAAAGTCTATTACGCCTATACTCACCGTGGCGACAATGGTAACGAGTATGACAATAATAAGATCTCTGCTGAGTTAGCAACTTTGCGTGCTGAGAAGGCTAATTTAATGGGATACAAGTCTCATGCCGATTTTGTATTAGAAGAACGTACTGCGAAAAATCCGGACAATGTTTATGAGCTATTAAATCAAGTTTGGCCGGTAGCGCTTGAGCAAGCTAAATCTGAAGCAGCAGCGATGCAAGAGGTTATTAACCAGGAGGGCGGTGACTTTACTTTTGCAGCACACGATTGGCGTCATTATGCCGAGAAGGTACGTCAAGAGAGATATTCATTGAACGATGAGGAAGTGAAGCCATATTTCTCATTAGAAAGTACGTTGCAGGGCGTTTTTTATACCGCTAATCAATTATTCGGTATGAATTTCAAAGAGCGTTTTGACTTGCCGAAATATCATGATGATGTTCGGACCTTTGAGGTGACAGACGAAAAGGGCGAGCTGATTGGTATTTATCTGACTGACCATTATGTTCGTGATGGAAAGCGGGGTGGTGCCTGGATGAACTCCTATCGTAAACAGTTTGTGACTGAAGATGGTGAGTTCGTTAAACCCATTATCGTTAATGTTCTGAATTATCCACGTCCTGTAGGCGATGAACCAACGCTATTAACATTTGATCAAGCCAGTACCTTGTTCCATGAGTTTGGGCATGCTGCGCATGGTCTTTTATCAGACGGTGTTTATCCATCGCAAACGGGTACTTCTGTGCCTCGTGACTTTGTTGAGTTCCCATCACAAGTTATGGAAAACTGGATGTTAGAGCCAGAAGTTCTGGCTAAATTTGCCAAGCACTACAAAACTGGCGAAGTCATTCCTCAGGAAATGGTCGATAAGATTCAGGCTGCTTCACAGTTTAATCAAGGGTTCGCCACTACTGAATATATGGCTGCTACTTTGTTAGACTTAGCGTGGCATACCCAAGAAGCTGGAGCTGATATTCAAGATGCTAATGCATTCGAGAAAGCTGTACTAAATGATCTGGGACTTATTCCAGAAATTGCACCGCGCTACAGAACCACTTACTTCTCGCACATCTTCTCAGGTGGTTACTCAGCGGGTTATTACAGCTACATCTGGTCAGAAATCTTCGCTGCTGATGCTTATCAGGCATTCCGCGAAAACGGTATTTTCGATAAAGAAACTGCGGATAAGTTTGTCGAGTTCATCTTGTCCAAAGGCGGTACTCAAGATCCATTGGAGTTGTATAAGAAATTCCGAGGCAAAGAAGCTGATCCTAAGTACTTACTGAAAAGTCGAGGTTTAATTGATTAAATCAAATTGATTAATTGTAAAGTGTCTTAAAGCCACCTTCGGGTGGCTTTTTTTATGGCTATAAATTATTCGTTCTCGATAGGTTTCGCTGTAAAAATACGAAAAAAATGCAATCAGTTAACACTTTCAAATCAACGTCTTAGCAACCTTCCGCTTGCTACCCGTCAATGACTGCTTATGTCTTTAATAAACTGCTTCATTTATGCTTTTGCCGTTTTCATAAGGATTAGAGTAACTTAGCTGAATTAATGGATTGGGACGCTGATGCTATATTGCAAGAATGACTTTGTTTATAAGTAAAACTAATGCTTACCCCTAATAAATATCCAGCGAAATTGTCTTAAAATTGTCACATTAGAGGTGTAGAATTCATCCCGTAACAAAGACATAGAGTCATTTACTGAAGGAGATAGACATGAACGAGATTACTGAAGGTGCATTAGAGCTAGTAATTGCAGCAGTTGTTGTTTCAATGTTAGTCATTGCATTACTATAAATTATTAACTTTGTCAGAATGCATAACGGATTCTGATGGATAGCCCAGCGGGCACCCCCCTATAGATTGTTTGATTTAAAACTTACCCCAAAGTTTAGCCCACTTATGCTTTTGAGTGGGCTTTTTTTTGCTTAAGGTTTCATGGTAGCTTTAATGAAATCTTTTAAACGTCATTAACCTTGAGCCAAATTACTCACCAACAAGATGAAATCAGCAAGCCTGATGACAGTCTATCCATTTCGTTTATTGAGTCGATAGCTGCAATCAGTGGCTCTGAATGGTCAAAGCTTGGCTTTGTAGAACATGAAACTAATCCCTTTATTGATTACCGTTTTTTGTTGGCCTTAGAAGCTAGCGGTTCCGTTTCTGCTGAGAAAGGCTGGCAGCCCATGCATGTGGTTGCTTACCAGAATGACAAGCTGGTTGCGTTTATGCCTTTGTATATCAAAGGACATTCATTCGGAGAGTTTGTCTTTGACTGGGCTTGGGCCAATGCTTATCAGCGGCATGGGCTTGAGTATTATCCCAAGGCCTTAACCGCTTCGCCTTTATCACCGATAACTGGCCCGAGGCTTTTACACTGTGACCTAAGGTTAGAGCACCAACTAGCCATTATCAATGCTGTTTCTGAATGGCTAAAACAGAATCAAATAAGTTCATGGCATATCAACTTCCTGGATGCTGATGGACTAGAGCTCCTAACCCGTACTCTTCTGTTGCCCCGCCGAGATATTCAGTTTCATTGGGTGAATCAGGGCTACGCCTCTTTTGATGACTTTCTATCGAACCTCAAAACTAAAAAACGAAAGAATATTCTGCGTGAACGACGCCAGGTTAAAAGTCGTGGCTGGAGCTTTGAATGGCTGTCGGGAGTAGAAGCTGCTGACGAAGATTGGCAACTGTTCTATAACATGTATAAAAAAACCTTTGATGAGAAGGGCAGCTGGTCACAGCTAACCCCCGAGTTTTTTCCGCTGTTAGCAAAAAATATGGGTGATCAGGTGTTATTGCTGTTTGCCAAGAAAGATAATCAACGGCTTGCAGGGGCCTATTTTATTCGTTCAAAAACACACCTGTACGGACGCTACTGGGGTTCCTTGGTTGAGGAAGAGTTTCTGCACTTTGAAACATGCTATTACCAAGGGATTGACTATGCCATTAAGCAAGGGCTTGATGTTTTCGAGCCGGGTGCGCAGGGTGAGCATAAATTATCCCGCGGCTTTAACCCTGTGTTGACCTATTCATACCATGACATTGTTGAGCCAGCTTTTCGGGAGGCAATTGCTAATGCGCTACGTTACGAAGCCAAAGAAATTGATCAATTGTTAGACTACTATCAAACGCACTCATCCTACAAATCTACCCCAAACCATTCATAGTCGCTATGCAGTAAGTATGCTATTGTTTTGGCATGTTTTCTCGAATGGAATAATGAATAAATGAAAATTGGTGGTATGAAAGATATTAGTGCAATTTTCCTGCAGGGATTGATTGCAATTCTGCCTGTTTTATTAACCATTGCCCTGATTGGTTGGTTGCTAGGCACGCTTGAAACCTATCTGCGCGAGATCTTGTTGCTGGTCATTTCTGAAGATGCCTATTGGCCCGGTTTAGGCTTGATTTTAGGGCTTTTGATTATTTTCGGATTGGGACTTTTAATTAAGTTTTACTTGGGACAGTTGATTCTATCAGGGCTTAATAAATTGATGGAACGCATTCCTTTTGTTAGCACTATCTATAACGCTTTTAATGAGATCATGCGTTTCTTGTCGCCCGATAAAGACGAAGACTTGAAGCAGGCAGTTTTATGTGAAGTGAGCGAGGATGTCGAGGTGATTGGGTTTATTACCGCCAGTGATGTCAGCTTGGGAGCGCGCGATGAATT
>JAPHRL010000265.1 GCA_026195755.1 Kangiella sp.
GCTCAATCAGAGTCGCCAATGCATCAGGCTCCAAAGCAACGCCAAGCTGGCGTGCGCGAGTCGATAACCAGCTACCCAGCCGCTCAGCTGGCACCGGCCAGGCTTCCACCACCAAGCCTTTCTGCTCAACAGTTTTATACCAGGCCAGACGTTTTTCAGAGGACAGTTTTGGCGCAGTGATCAGCAGTACATCCTGCGGCTCACTGTTAATAAAAGATTGGATAAATTCGCCATGCGCTTTTTTGATACTTTTATCAAAGCGCCACTCAAGCAAGCGACTCTCGGCGAATAAAGACATGGTGCCGGCCTGATCTGTTAGCGGGTTACCAGTTCCCGCTTCTTCAATAATTTGTCGTTCGAGTAGTCCCTGCTGCTTGCAGTAAGCACGGATAGCGTCAACTGCTTCCATCTTTTGCAAAGGCTCGTCCCCAGCAACCAGATAAACCGGATATAGTGTATTAAGGTTTTTTTCCAGCTGTTCGGGATAAATTTTCACGCTTTACGATTTCTCCTAGCGACTCACAGTGCCAGCAACCTGCAATAACAATCGACCAATCACTTCTTCATGCATATCGGCAATCAATCGCTGCTGCTCACGCTCCTGACCTGATTCAAGATTACGCTCATAAGCAAATTCACGACGACTAGTCATGTGTTGTGTTTCTGGCTCCTGCTCGGAGACCATCTCTGGAATCAGCATCTGATATTCAAGGGTAAAAATTAGTTCCAGCTCAGCGGCACGACCTAAACTATCACGCGCCACAGTACGACGTTCAACGTCGTAATTAACAATCGCCAATTGTAACTCAGACAACTCCGGCTCATCGACTAACTGTGCTCCTTGATAAGCCAGTCGCTGTTGCAAGCGACGCTCAAAATCTGCATTCATGTTTTGACTGATCAACCAGACTTCAGTATTCGATAAATCAGCACCTTGTCCACGCAGTTGGAAACCGCAGGCACTCAAACCAATGATCACTGTTGTTAGCAATGACAAAAGACTTAATCGTTTCATCAGTATCTTCCTTTGGTTTCCTATTACGCTACAATCATCGTGGTTGCGACCCAATTAATTAGCAACAATGTTTACCAGTTTACCTGGCACCACAATCACTTTGCGAACCGTATTATCAGCAATAAATTTCTGTACATGTTCATCGGCCATGGCCAGTTTTTCGACCTCGTCTTTGCTGGCATCAGCAGCAACAGTGATCTTGGCACGCACCTTGCCATTAACCTGCACAATGATCAGCTTTTCATCCTGGACCATCGCCGATTTATCGGCTACTGGCCACTGCGCATCAACCACATCACCGCGTTCTTCATTAACCAGTCCGCCCAACGACTGCCACAACACTGTACAGATATGTGGCACGATTGGCGCCAACATGGCAACCGCCGCATCCAGCGCTTCCTGCACTACCGCACGGTCCTGCTCGCTCGACTCTTCGGCTTTGCTGACGTGATTTAACAATTCCATCACCGCAGCAATCGCCGTATTAAAGGTATAGCGACGTGCATAATCGTCAGTGACTTTAGCAATGGTTTCGTGGGTTTTGCGACGCAACGCTTTTTGATCGCTGTTCAAGCTTGCCACATCCAGCTTGGCCACTTGGCCTTTTTGTTGATGGCTTTGCACCAGTTTCCACAGGCGACGCAAGAAACGCAACGAACCTTCCACTGCAGAATCCTGCCACTCCAGCGCCTGATCCGGCGGCGAAGCAAACATGGTATACAAGCGCATGGTATCAGCACCATACTCATCAACCATCGACTGCGGGTCGATACCATTATTTTTGGACTTGGACATTTTAGTCATACCGGCATGAGTCACCTCACGGCCTTCGCTGTCCACAGCCTTAATAATTCGTCCTTTATCATCACGCTCAACCACTTCAACTTCAAGCGGTGAAACCCAATGACGGGCACCCTTGTCATCGGTGTAATAAAAAGCATCCGCCAGCACCATGCCCTGACACAATAATTGCTTAGCAGGCTCATCAGAATTCACAAGCCCTGCATCGCGCAATAATTTGTGGAAGAAACGGAAATACATCAAATGCATGGTGGCGTGTTCGATACCACCAATATATTGATCCACTGGCAGCCAGTAATTGGCCTGCTCAGGATTTAACATACCCTCGTCATAACCGGTGCTGGTGTAACGCGCGTAATACCAGCTCGACTCCATAAAGGTATCGAAAGTATCTGTCTCACGGATACCTTCAACGCCATCAACCATCGCCTTTTTCCACTCTTCATCAGTGTTCAATGGGCTGGTCACGCCATCCATCACTACATCTTCAGGCAAGCGAACCGGCAACTGATCTTCTGGCGCTGGAACTACTGAACCATCCGGCATATTGATCATCGGGATCGGCGCGCCCCAATAACGCTGACGGGAAACACCCCAGTCACGCAGACGGTAATTGACCGTCTTTTTGCCTTTGCCTTCGGCTTCTAACTTTTCAGTGATGGCAGCAAATGCTTTGTCAAAATCCAGACCATCGAATTCGCCAGAATTAAACAGAATACCTTTCTCGGTATGTGCCTGTTCGCTGATATCCAGTTCAGAACCATCAGCAGGTTTTACGACTGGCGCGATATCAATACCGTATTTAGTCGCGAACTCATAGTCGCGCTGGTCATGTCCCGGAACCGCCATCACGGCGCCCGTGCCATAATCCATCAATACGAAATTCGCCACCCACACCGGCACTTTCTTACCGCTCAATGGGTGAATCGCATAAACACCCGTTGGCATACCTTTCTTTTCCATCGTCGCCATGTCTGCTTCGGACAGCTTGCTGTGTCGGCATTCGTCAACGAATGCCGCTAGCTCAGGGCTGCTCTTGGCTGCTTTAGTCGCTAATGGATGCGCCGCAGCTACAGCCAGGTAAGTCACACCGTAAAGCGTATCAGGTCGCGTGGTATAAACATGCAACGGCTCAATGCCATTACCATTATCGCTCTCAACCGAGAACTCAACCTCCACGCCTTCCGAGCGGCCAATCCAGTTGCGCTGCATGGTTTTAACCATCTCAGGCCAGCCATCCAGCTTATCCAGATCATTCAACAATTCTTCGGCATAGGCCGTGATCTTAATGAACCACTGCGGAATCTCTTTCTGCTCAACCGGCGTATCACAGCGCCAGCAGGCACCATCAACCACCTGCTCATTGGCCAGAACCGTCTGGTCATTCGGGCACCAGTTGACCGATGAGGTCTTCTTATAGACCAGACCCTTCTCATACAACTTGGTGAAGAACCACTGCTCCCAGCGATAATACTCAGGCTTACAGGTCGCCAGCTCGCGATCCCAATCGTAAGCAAAGCCCAGCATTTTCAGCTGACCTTTCATGTATTCGATATTTTCATAGGTCCAGGGCGCGGGCGAAGCTTTGTTCTTGACCGCCGCATTTTCCGCCGGCAAACCAAACGCATCCCAACCAATCGGCTGCAACACATTCTTGCCCTGCATCCGCTGGAAACGTGAAATCACATCACCAATGGTGTAGTTACGCACATGGCCCATGTGCAAACGGCCACTCGGATACGGAAACATGCTCAAGCAGTAATACTTTTCACGGGAAGCATCTTCCACCGCTTTAAAAGTCTTATTTTGCTGCCACTTTTGCTGGATTTTTCCTTCAATTTCAGAAGGTTGATAATGTTCTGGTAGAGATTGTTCTGATAGTTGCATTGCTTGCAGATTCTTGAATTAATGATTCGTTACAGGCCCATCGCTACGGCCCACCGACACAAGCCTCTAAGGATACCTGAGTGACCCAATCGCAACAAGCGCAAATCCCCGTAAAATGAAGGTTTTAGCGGGGTTTAGAATCATTAGAATGGAGCAGCCAGAAAGTTAGCAGGCTATTCCTAGTCATGATGCATCAGCCAACCCGTTGCACAGTATCGGGTAAAAAAACATCATATACTTACTCTACAGATTACATCAATTCTGACAGGTGCTATGAAAATGAATACAGATCCGCTTCCTACGTTTCAGCTCTCTTCGATTGGTTTGATGCAAAGATGTTGGAAATGGCTCCGTTCTTTGAGGGTGTTGGGGCTTATCACAGCAATGTTGTGTGTACCGATTGCTAATGCTATCTGCACAACCCCTTCAGGTGTTGCCCCACCTCCCGGTGTCTGGGATGCTCATATGAACGAAATTGTAAATATGGGGACTCTTCAACGTGCCGACTTTCAGATTGGTGATCAGGTCATCTACCGGATACGTAAACACGCTGATGAAGGCACCAGGGATCGTATGCTTGAACGGTTGCGAGCCATAGCCCCAGAAATTAAAGAGTTACAAAGCTACTTTGATACCCCGCCTGATCGAGCTGTGTTATTGGTCGAAAGCGAACTTGATCTTCTGGGCGATACATTGGCTTTCACGCAGTGTGCTAAAAAAGATAGAAAACATGACCTATCAAATTACGTTGATGAGGGTGAAGACCTTGATGTTAAATTACCAGAAGGATTGTGCCTGGTTGTGGTTCGTCCGCACACCATTGTTGGTGAACGAAAGACCCGCTTTGCGTTGGCTCATGAGTGGATGCACACCATGCAGAATGGTGCTTATAGACCAGCGATGAGAGAACTGTGGTGGGTAGAAGGGGCCGCCGAATGGGCGGCACACAAAATTGTCCCGGGCGCAACCGAACGTGACAACAAGATTGAACAATTCTTCGAACGTCAGCCTGAATGCTCACTCACCCAGCACAGCTATGACGCGCAGCCCTTCTTTTTCTGGGGTGATCAGCAGTTTGATACCAGCTGGGGGATTTCCCTTGGTATGGGTGGTCGTGAATATCTGAAGGAGCCTAGCCGCGCTGCCGAAATTCTGCCACCGGAGCGTTGGCTTGACTGGGCGATTGCTCAGGCCGAGCAGACCATCACCATGCCGGACGGCCGCCCCCTCCCGTTTCAGGCAGAGGTAAAGCCGCTGGATCTTGCCGAGGCTTGTGGAGCTAAAATTCAAGGACCGCCACTTTCAGTCCAGTTACGGGAAGTAACATTTCCGGAAGGTTCGGCATCACCCCTAACCATCGAGCCCAATGATGCACAGCTCGCCTACAAAGACTCAGAGGACAACTGGATTCGGGTGACAGAAACGGTGGAGCTGGGACCATCAAGCTCCCCGGTTTTGTTCGCAGCAATCATGCCCTCCGGTCATAACTTGGATGTCAATCTTACGCTGAATAACACAGACGGTTTAACCTGTGGCTGTCATATCGGTCGCTGGACAGAAATGGCAACAGCCGACTCTGAAGCCGAAGATACTTTCGACGGTGCGCTTGAGGCGATTGAAATGTACCGGGCAATGGTGCCACCTGATCAGCTTGAAGATCTGGAAAAAGCCAAGCGCATGATCGAAGCAGCAGACACCAAAGACCGTTTTCGTTTCAGAGGTGCCACGAAACAGATCTTCGAAATGGACGGCGGAGTCGTCAACTACGATAACGATGGCCCGATTGTGACATTTGAAAGAGGCGGCACCTTCCGCATCGAAGACCCACACATGATTAGTGACGGCAAAACCACAGTTGATTACAACACCTACATCCACTCTGGTCTTTGGAAAGTTGAAGATGGCATTCTCAAGATTGATCTCCAAAAGTTTACTTATGTCGGAACGGTCGAAGGACCAGCGTCAGATGAGCCGCAGGAACTTTCCGGAAGTAATAAACATTCATCTTATGTTGGCGGTGGTGGCGACTGGATCGTATCCTGTGAAGACACTGGCACCAGGCTTATTCCAGCCGACGAAAGAGAACGCGGCCCAGGCCGTGATGCAGTATTAAGACCGCATTAATTAAATTATGCTGATCAGTGATTAGGAAAGTATTGGAACCCACAAGCTTGAGTTGAGAGTTGTGGGCATCCGATCTTGGTCAGAATTTAATTAGGTAACTCTGCATCACTATAGAAAAGAGCTTACTCAATGATGCCAAGTCCTGCGGGGGGCTCACTCCTCTTTATTCTTGAGCCTGTGTATTGCTGCTTTTTATTGTGCTCTTCTAATATCTTTTTTAAATCAAGTGGTTTGTATTTCATATCAATTCTAATACCAGTTGGAATCATTCGAATAGCTGAAGAATAAAGCTCATCAACTTGGTTGATTCCCGTGTCTGGCAACTCACTCATCACTTGTTCAATAAAATTACTTTTCCTTCTAGTGAGTATTTTTGTATTTGCAATTCTAGCCCAGACCACAGCATATACCTTGTTTGGCTCAATATAATTCTCTAAACCCTGGTTGTAATATTGTGCGAGTTTGAACTGTGCTCGGTAATCACCTTTAAAAGCCAAGTTACAAAAAATATCAAACGCATATTCCGGCTCACCTGATTTCTCAGCTACTATCCCAGCTTTATACGGGAAAAAAGTGTCAATTTTTTTGCAAGCACCGTCACTCTGATTTGAGTACACAAAAGAGGAGTATAGAAATAAAGTAATAAACATTAATTTTTTCATAGTGAACACTCGCTATTAACAAACTTTTTGCATAATACTGGATGGTCTACTCTCAACAAATCAACATATTTTTTGTAGTTAGGGTATGACCTGGTTACTGGGTTTCTTACTAAGAACTCATTAAAGTAGTTTAATTCATTAGCTTCAATATATGTGCAGAAACCTTTATCAGTGTAATCAATTCGTAAGTCGTATACGTCAAACCCGATAAAACAATACTCTCCCTCAGGCAACTGTAAGGTTATTTGACTCGTTCCCTTTTTTACACTTCCAATATAAAAAGTTTGATCAGTTTCAACACTCAGCATTTGAATGGCGTATAAAGGATCTAGTGTGTTAATTACCAATCCTAAATAACCCTCATTACTTTTTAGGGGTACTAGCTCCGCATTTGGTTTCAACTTGTATTCACTTGCGCACGATGTAATAAACATTAAACAGCTTATTATGATTAACTTCCTCACCCTCATTCCTCACTTACTTTTAGTTTTATACTAACTTAGAATGCTTTAAACCACATAAATAATCACTATTTGATCCTAAACCACATGCCAAATCCCAGCAGCCGAAATCAATGGGGTTACAGTCTCGAAGACTCCCCAATCTGTAGTACAATTCAAATATCTAAGCAAACTTCAACGGTCTCAAGTAGCAGCATCATTTCTTGAATCATTGGCTGGTCTTTTACTGATGTGGTTACTGTAACTTTATACTGAAATTGGTCGTCATCCTTAACTTTAGTTTCCCCCGTATAGTAGCTTACAGTTGCTTCACCCATAAGCATATAAAATGGGGGCTTCGGATCTTCGGCCTTTTTTGCTGCATCAAGTTTCTCTGGAAAAGTCTCTATTTGCGGGCAGGTATTTATATCAACAAAATAACGATTAAGCTCTAATCGTTTTTGAGCTTCGGCATATATTAAACTTGGCTCTTCAGCTAATATTTTTTGAAATTGGCCAGCAAAGGTATGATTGATAGGTTTGAAAATTACAGCTTTCAAAGCTTCACTATCAAACAGCAACAACTTATCTGTGGAGTTTTCTGACCGATGGCGTTCTACCCATAATGAATATTCACTTTCTTTAAGAGGCCTTTCTTTAAATTGCATTAAATAGGTATCAACCTGAAAGAGGTAGTCTTCTCGACTTATTTTCGGATCGCATGCTAATAGGGAAATTACTACTACCAGAGCTGTTATAAATTTAAAAACCAACTTCATATTTTTTGCCTGCCTCGAAATATAACCCCTAATCCCAATAATCCCAATACTATTATCAACAAGCTCCAGTAACCATACTCTCTAAACCATGTGTTTCGGTTATCGAGAAGGAAAGCACCGACCAGTTCGTCGCTTTGAAAGCGGTCGATTTGGTTGATGACGCGCCCTTTGTCGTCGATGATGGCGGTGATACCGTTGTTGGTGCTACGGATGACGGGCAGGCCAGTTTCGATGGCACGCATTTTAGCAATTTGGAAGTGTTGTATTGGGCCCCAGGACTCTCCGAACCAGGTGTCGTTGCTGATGGTGACGATGGCTTTAAATTGATCTACGTCGGTGCTGATAGCCAGTTGCTGCATTAATCCTGAGAAGGCAATTTCGTAGCAGATTGCGGGGATGTAATCCGCTTTGGCGGTCTTCATTGCAGTTTGTTCGCTACTACCCGGAGTAAAACTCGACATGGGTAAATCAAAGAAGTCGATCATACCCCGAATCCATGCACCAAGTGGCACATATTCGCCAAAGGGCACCAGCTGTTGTTTTTGATAATCAGCCTGTTGGTTGCCGAGCATTTTTATGCCGGCGTAATATTCATCGCGACTTTCCGATAACGGAATACCGGTGATGAACTGACTGCCGCTATCTCTTGCTAACTCATCCAGCTCATACAAAATTCCCGGTACTTGCGTATCAAAAGCTGGAATGGCTGCTTCAGGCCACACAATCAGATCTGCGCCCCAGTAATTTTCTGTTTGATCAAACAGCCCTTTAACGATGGGTGTGAAATAGTTTCGATCCCACTTTATATGTTGATCGATATTAGGTTGAATTAATGCAATGGTCAGCGTCTTCTGTTGTGCGGTGTCTTTTTTGATTTCATAAAAACTGCTGCCAGTTCCAGCGACCAAAAGTACTACAAGCATCATTAGTGCATTAGAGCGACCTTTTTTGCTGACATGAGCAAGTGCTAGCGTTACCAGGCAAGATATAACTATCAGTAAAAATGTTACGCCATGTACTCCTAGATAACTGGCGACTCCCAATAATGGGCCGGAGGTTTGGGAGTAACCTAAATAGAGCCATGGAAAACTGACGAAACCTGAACCACGTGAGATATCTAAAATCAGCCACGCAGTGCTAAAAAAAATGATTTGCGCGATCAGATTATAACGGTTAATGAAACGGGCATTAAACCAGCCGAGTAGGACAAAAAATAAAGAGAGTAGCGCGATAAATAGAATGGTTAGCAGTACGGCCAATGGTGGGGCGGCATTACCGAATGTGTTGATAGAAACATAGACCCAGGAAACCCCGACACCGAAAAAGCCCATGCCATAACTGAAACCAAGAGCCATGGCATATTTCCTGGTTTGCCCGTTCAACAGCCACCAGAAAATTGCAACAGAGAAGATAGCAATGGGCCACCATTCCAGAGGGGCAAAGCCGAGTGGGTAGATTGCACCAGCGATAAGTGCCAGCGTTAACCCCAGCCAGCCTTTCGGGCTTTTAACCATTGTTATCATTGTTTGTCTCTTAGTTGTTATTTGAGTTTGATGTTAGGATTTAGTACCTGCGTACATCATATTTCACATTCGTCATTCCCGCGAAGGCGGGAATCTATTTCTTTAAAAGCCTCTAAAATGGATTCCCGCCTTCGCGGGAATGACAAGCGATTAGGTTCTGTGCTAATCCCGTACACTTTACGTATTATTTACTTGGGCTTTGTAAATAATTGTACCGTGCGAATAATTTCTTCGTATCTTTTCTACTATAGCAATAAAATAAGGTGGGCCAAGGCCCACCCTACTGTTTTTTATTTTTAAGCTTCGACCGGTGCTTCAACCAGTGGCTTGACACGCAGCAGATGAACTCGCCGTTGGTCGGCGTTGAGTATCGTAAACTCAAAATCGCCCATGGCAATAGTTTCATCGCGCTCGGGCATGTGACCAAATTTATTCACCAACAAACCACCAATCGTATCAAATTCCTGCTCCGGGAAATCTGCCCCAAGGCGTTCATTGAAGTCACCAATTTCGGTTTGCGCTTTAACAATATATTCTCCATTGGTGTGCTGTTTGATATTGCTTTCTTCTTCGTCCACATCGAATTCATCTTCAATGTCGCCGACGATTTGTTCCAGCACATCTTCAATGGTAACCAGACCCGATACACAACCGTATTCATCGACCACGATGGCCATGTGATTACGCTTTGAACGAAACTCTGTCAACAATACATCCAGACGCTTACTTTCAGGAATAATATAGGCTGGGCGCAACACGTCTTTAATATCAAAAGCAGCGCGCTCGCCATTATCGGAAAAGGCATAGCTCAAGAGTTCTTTGGCTAACATAATGCCTTCGATATCATCTCGATTTTCACCGACCACAGGATAGCGGGAATGGCGCGAATCTTTGACCATTGGAATAATATCTTCCAACGACATGTCTTCTTGAATAACGGCCATTTGAGAACGTGGAATCATGATGTCGCGCACTTGCATCTCTGCAACCAGCAACACCCCTTCCATCATGGATAAAGAATCGGGTTTGATCAGCTTGTCGTCTTTAGCTGTCCGCAATAAATCGACCAGTTGCTGACGATCTTGTGGTTCAGATGTGAAAATATCAGTAAAACGTTGAAAAAAGCTTCTCGACGGAGGTTTGTCGTCGCTCATAGCAGTTTATCTTGTCCTCATGTTGCCTATAGAAAATGTCTTAATCACACACTGAAAACGCTAATCGCGCTCTTCGTAGGGATTTTCAACACCCAGTTGCGCAAGGATATCAATTTCCAAAGACTCCATTTCCAGCGCTTCATTATCTTTTATATGATCGTACCCTAGCAAATGCAAGCCCCCATGAACAACCATGTGTGTCCAGTGTGAACGCAGTTCTTTTTTCTGTTCGGCGGCTTCCTGCTCAACCACTTCAGCACAGATCGCCAAATCGCCCAAAATCGACAGTTCCAAGCCTTCAATGCCCTCTGGCATTTCGAACGGAAAGGACAAAACATTGGTCGGTTTATCTTTGCCACGATAGTCGTTGTTAAGTGTCTGGCTTTCGGCTGACTCAACGATACGTACCGTCATCTCAAACGGCTGAGCCAACTTTTTTGCCCGGCCATATTGTTTGGCTTCCACGGCAAAAGCGGTTGTCAGCCATTGCTTAATATGGTCTTCATCGGGGATATTCGGTGAATCACAGGCGATTTGCAGATCCAGATTAAATACCGGTTTAACGTCCATCATAAACCTTAATTATTATCATCTGATGACCGTTGCTTTTCAGCTTGATTCTGTTCAGCCTTGGCTCGTTTTGCTTCTTCGCTGACGTCGAAGCTTTCATAGGCCTGTACGATACGTTGCACCACCGGATGGCGCACCACATCTTTTGATTGGAAGAAGGTAAAACTGATGCCATCAACTTTTTGCAAAATATCAATCACATGGCGCAAACCGGAGCGCTGACCGCGCGGCAAATCCACCTGAGTAATATCGCCGGTAATAACCGCTTTGGAATTAAAGCCAATTCGCGTCAGGAACATTTTCATCTGTTCCGGCGTGGTGTTCTGACTTTCGTCCAGAATAATAAAAGCATCGTTTAAAGTACGCCCACGCATGTAAGCCAGTGGCGCAACTTCAATCACGCTACGTTCCATCAGTTTGGCCACTTTTTCAAAACCAAACATCTCATACAGAGCGTCATACAATGGACGTAAATAGGGATCAACTTTTTGCGCTAAATCACCCGGCAGGAAACCTAACCGCTCACCCGCTTCAACCGCTGGGCGAGTCAATAAGATACGACGTACTTGCTGCTTTTCCCAGGCATCAACTGCGCTGGCAACTGCAAGGTAAGTTTTACCGGTACCGGCTGGGCCAATACCAAAACTGATGTCGTGGTGCTTTATGGCCTGGATATATTGTTTCTGGTTCGGACTGCGTGGCTTAATCAAACCACGCTTAGTCATCAACTTAACATCATCACTTTGCGTCTTATCACTTTCGAGTGACTCCAGATCCGCCGAAGCTTCCTGAATCGCCAAGTGTACATCGGCACTATCCAGAGTTCGCTTTTTAGTAGTGTCCTGATAAACCGCTTCGATCACCTGGCGCGCTGCCGCGACGTGAATACCTTCGCCAATGACATTGACCTGATTGCCGCGAATGTTTACTTCAACACCCAGACGGCGTTCGATGTGTTTGAGGTGCTCATCAAGGTAGCCACAAAGTGCTGACAAGCGGTGGTTGTCAGCGGGCTGTAATTCAAATGTCTGATTAGTAAGTTGTGACAAGTACTATCCTTTGTTTTTAAAGCGGGCGGTGCAGGACCAGCTCACTGCCTAGTGAACCAGTCCGTCAGTGACAAAGTCACCGCGTAATGAATTAGGGAATGCATCAGTGATAGTCACTTCAGCAAATTTGCCGATCAGGCTGTGCGGACCAACAAAGTTCACAATACGATTATTTTCGGTACGACCACGCAGTTCCATCGGATCTTTTTTCGACGGACCTTCAACCAATACTTTCTGCTTTGTGCCAATCATATTGCGGCTGATCGAAAAAGCCTGTTGATTGATGCGTTGCTGTAGTATGGACAGACGCTGCTTTTTAACGTCCATTGGCGTGTCATCAACGATATCCGCTGCAGGCGTACCGGGACGCGAGCTGTAGATAAAACTGAATGAATGGTCATAGCCAATGTCACCAATTAAATTCATCGTGTCTTCAAAGTCCTGATCGGACTCGCCCGGGAAGCCAATAATGAAGTCCGAAGACATCGAAATATCAGGGCGGATTTGACGCAATTTTCGAATTTTTGATTTGTACTCAAGCACGGTATGGCCACGCTTCATCATCGCCAACACGCGGTCTGAACCGCTCTGTACTGGTAAGTGCAAGTGGCTAACCAATTCTGGCACTTCTGCATAAACCTGAATCAGGCGCTCAGAAAACTCAACCGGGTGAGAGGTTGTATAGCGAATACGATCAATACCATCAATCGCTGCCACA
The DNA here is from genome assembly GCA_026195755.1 of Kangiella sp. Lineage (GTDB taxonomy): Bacteria > Pseudomonadota > Gammaproteobacteria > Enterobacterales > Kangiellaceae > Kangiella. The sequence continues at coordinate 12,723 of JAPHRL010000265.1, forward strand.
TAAGTGATTAACTCTGCCAAATCGGCAGTATCACCTTCATGAGTGATACCACGATACGCATTCACATTTTGACCCAGCAGGTTAATTTCACGAACGCCCTGCTCGGCGAGTTGCGCACACTCTGCTAATACATCATCAAATGGACGACTGACTTCTTCCCCACGAGTGTATGGCACCACGCAGAAAGAGCAATATTTTGAACAACCTTCCATCACCGACACGAACGCAGTTGGGCCTTCGGCACGAGGCTCAGGCAAGCGGTCAAACTTTTCAATTTCGGGGAAGCTGACATCAACCACCGCTTTCTTCTGCCCACTGGCCTGCATAATCATTTCCGGCAGACGGTGTAACGTTTGTGGTCCAAAAATAACATCTACATAAGGTGCGCGCTGACGAATCGCTTCGCCCTCTTGCGACGCGACACAGCCACCAACACCAATAATTAAATCAGGATTGTTCTGTTTCAGGTTTTTCCACTGACCCAACTGAGAAAAGACTTTCTCCTGCGCTTTTTCGCGGATCGAGCAAGTGTTCAGCAATACCACATCAGCCTCTTCCGCTGATGATGCTGCTTCCAAACCATGAGTTTTATTCAGCAGATCCGACATACGCGACGAATCATACTCGTTCATCTGACAACCCCAGGTTTTGATAAATAACTTTTTGCTCATGCTCTTAATCACCGCTATTGGGCACTTTGGCCGTAAAATCAATAAGATAAAACCAGGGCGGTAGACTCTAGCATCTACCACCCTGTATAAAATGGGCGCGAATTATACCATTAGCAAAAGGGCATTAGCCAGTAGTGACTGGCTATTTTTTAGGCAGTTTGAAAACCCTTTGCTGATCCAGAAAAGTGTCTTTCAATTAAGGCTGCGACAATGTAAACGCCAAAACCGGTTAATAATGAAATAAAGAAAGGAGTCGCCCAACCGAATACGAATTCTCCCAGAATCCAAATCGTTGCTGCACTGACCAGGGTCAAGCCAGCGGTAATTTCGCCCCCGAAGCGAGTGAATAGACCAAAAGTGCCGACCACGAAAACGCCCGCACTACCGAAAGCAGAGGCCGTAACCACCAAGTCATAAACCCCTTTAGCGTGCAGGGCGATGTAATAAGCCAGTCCACCTAATACCACGATACCGATTCGCGCGAACAGGACTTTCTGGCGCTCGCTGACTTCATGGTTACGTTTGCTTAAAGGTACCACGATGTTATGCGATATCAATGAACTTGAAGCGAGCAAGGCGCTGTCCACGGTTGACAGAATCGCTGAAACCAAAGCACCGGCAAACAGAATATAGAGCACGGTGGGCAAATAGGTTTTCGCCAATTCAGGCAATAACTGCTCTGAGTCAGCAAGGTCTGGCATCAGGTTCAAACCGACCAAACCCAAATAGACTGGAATCAAGCCCACAAGCAGGTATAAGGTTCCGCCTTTAAGCGTCGAGCTACGCGCTTCTTCAGCGCTTCGACAGGCCAGCACTCGCGTAATCAGCTCCTGTGTCAGCACCGAACCGAATATCGGAATCGACCAGGCTTCAAACTTCTGTAACAAAGTCGAATCTTCTGAGACAAAACTAAAACGTGCGGCATCGACTGAAGCCAGGCTGGCATTCGGATCGCCACTGGCAAACACAAAAACACCCAGCAACACCAAACCAACAATCAGGAATCCCGCTTGAATGACGTCAGTTACTGCCACCGCCAACAAACCACCGAGCATGGTGTAAATGATGACCACCGAGGCCGCGATGGTAATGGCATATTCAACCTGCAAGCCTGATAGGGATGACAGGATCTGCCCAAAAGCACGGATCTGCGCTGCGGCCCACAACATGGAGGCAGGCACTAATATAATCACCACCAGCTTTTCAATACGAACCGAGTAAC
>JAPHRL010000270.1 GCA_026195755.1 Kangiella sp.
CCCCCATTGATGCGCTTTTCGTTTTGCCACTTCGTGATCAGAGTTTTCAAGTAAAATAGTGCCCATAGCCGGAATAGCGGTAAACCCTTCACGAAAGCGCTGAACGCGTCCCCCTTCGTGATCCACTGCAATCAGAATATCTCTAGCTGCTATTTCACGGATCGACTGGCACAACTCCGCAACCTGTTGCGGCGACTGATAGTTCCGACTAAATAGAATGATGCCGCCTAATAATGGATTCTGTAGCAAATCTCGCTCTCGTGCATTCACCTCTAATCCTTCTATATCAAGCATCAAGGGGCCTATATTCATGATATTCGAACTCCAACACAGGTTTGTTTCAATCAATTGTGTGCAATGGTAACCGATCACAAGCTTTAAGATAACTGCTTGCTTCTAAAATTAGCTAAAAGCGATATAATGCTGAGCTGGTAGCAGTCATAGAGCTAGCCTTTACAGGCTAAGCTCTACAACATAATAAAGATATCAAACATTCACACTTTGGAGTTAAAGGTATAGTTTATGATGAAAATTAAAAGTGCCGTCAGTAGCGCCGTTTTATTCAGTGCGCTGCTTGGTTTGTCGGCTTGTAGCGATGAAGCTGACAAGCAACAAACCAACGAAGCACAGCAGACTGAAGCTCAGGTGACAGTTGCTGATGCTGAAAAATTCGTTGCAGACGCTGAAAAGCGTCTTTCTGAAATCTCTGAATATGGAGCAAGAGTGGCATGGGTTAACGCTAACTTTGTGACCCACGATACCACTCAGTTGAATGCTAAAGTTGGCGAAGAATACACCAAGTTAGGTGTTGAGTTAGCTAATGGCGCGAAGCAGTTCAATGACCTTGAATTACCTTACGATTTGAATCGTAAGCTTGAAATGATCAAGTTAGGTTTAACGCTTCCCGCTCCCTCAGATGCTGAAAAAACCAAGAAGCTGGCTGAAATCACTTCTAAGTTAGATAGTATTTATGCCAAAGGTAAAAGCCCTGATGATCGTAGTCTTGGCGAATTGAGCGAAGTTCTACGCTCATCGCGCGATCCTCAAGAGCAGCTTGAAGCATGGCTTGGCTGGCGTACGGTTTCTCCAGAAATGCGCCCTCTTTATGAAGAAATGGTGCAAATCGCCAACGAAGGATCTAAAGAGCTAGGCTATAAAGATACTGGTGCTATGTGGCGTTCTAAGTATGACATGCCAGCAGATGACTTCGCTAAAGAAATGGACCGTCTATGGGGTCAGGTTGAGCCGCTTTATGAAGCATTGCATTGCCACGTTCGCGCAGAGCTTAATGAAGAGTATGGCGATGAAGTAGTTGCGCTAGACAAACCTATCCCAGCTCACTTGCTGGGTAATATGTGGGCTCAGCAATGGGGCAATATTTATGACTTGGTAGCGCCTGAAGGTGCGGGCAAAGGTGTCGATTTAGACCCTATTCTTCGCAAGCATTATGGTGTTGATCACGAAGTAGTCACTTATAATGAGAAAGAAAAAGCCGTCAAGAAAATGGTCAAAACGGCTGAGAATTTCTTCTCTTCTTTAGGTTTCGCACCATTACCAGACACTTTCTGGGAACGTTCCTTATTCGTAAAACCTCGTGACCGTGACGTGCAATGCCATGCTAGCGCGTGGAATCTTGATAACCAAGAAGATATCCGCATTAAAATGTGTACGGAAATCAACTCTGAAGACTTCCAGACAGTTCACCATGAGCTGGGACACAACTACTATCAGCGCGCCTATAAGGATCAACCAATCCTTTATAAAGGCAGTGCCAACGATGGTTTCCATGAAGCTATCGGTGATACCGTTGCTCTATCCATCACACCTGCTTACTTGAAGCAGATTGGCTTAATTGAGCAAGAACCTGATGCGGATGCTGATATTGCTTTATTGATGCGCTCAGCAATGGATAAAGTAGCGTTCTTGCCATTCGGTTTAATGGTAGACAAATGGCGCTGGCAGGTATTTAGCGGCGAAGTTTCGGCTGCTGAATACAATCAAGGTTGGTGGAACCTACGTACTCAGTATCAAGGTATCGCCTCGCCAGTAGAACGCACTGAAGCTGATTTCGATCCAGGTGCTAAATACCACATCCCTGGTAATACACCCTATTCTCGTTACTTCTTAGCGCACATCCTTCAATTCCAATTCTTCCGTGATATGTGCGAAATGGCTGGTAACGAAGGTCCACTTCACCGCTGTTCTTTCTACGGCAACAAAGAAGTCGGTGCTAAGTTAAACGCTATGCTAGAAATGGGTGCGAGTCGTCCATGGCAAGATGCTTTAGAAGCTATGACTGGGCAGCGTGAAATGGATGCTACTGCGGTACTTGAGTATTATGCGCCATTGAAAACCTGGTTAGATGAGCAAAACAAAGATCGTAACTGCGGTTGGTAATGTGACTCTCGCAGTAACTAAAAAGGCGCCATTTGGCGCCTTTTTAGTCTATTGCTCATTCATTTAACAGCTGTAAGAATTCGTTTGGTTTTTACCTAATTCTTTCGAACGATACAGCGCTTTAACTGCTTCTGCCAATAGTTCTGTTTCATTAATCCTTCGGTTTCCCAAACAAGCAATACCAATACTGATGGTCACCGAATGCTCTGTTCCATCTGGAGCAACGAATTTTTCTTGAGCTACCTGAGTTCTGAAACGCTCCATGGCATTCTTGCCAGAATCAAGAGGAGTTTCTGGTAATAAAACTGCAAACTCCTCACCGCCAATTCGTGCGTAATAATCAATATCACGGCAGCTTTCTCGCATAATTTGCGCTAAGCGTACCAATACTCGATCACCAAAATCATGCCCATAAGTATCATTAATCGTCTTAAAATCATCAATGTCCCAAATGACTGCACAATAGGTATGCCTGAGTCGGAGTGAGCGATGATGCTCTTTTGTTAGAGCAGGCATGAAAGCGCGGCGATTGGGTAAGCCAGTTAATACATCGTGCTCAGCAGCAAGCTTCCAGCGCTCTCCGGACTCTTTGGCCAGACGCATCTGGTATTGTTGTAAAGCCAAGCCAAACACCGTAATAGCGCAAGCAAAAGTAAAGGCCATTAATTCAAAGGCTGTAGCCTGATCGGTACTGGCAACAAATGGCCCCAAATCAAAATGAGTAGCGGTGATAAGACAGATAAAAGTTAAAGTGCTAATACTGGCAACTGTCAATAACCTAACTTCGAAACTCATAATAACTAAAACAGGTAAAATCAAATAGATAATGGCTGGGTATCGACCTAATCCCAAAAAAATTATAACAACAATGAGTAACAACGAAGCGCACAGGCTTAATGAAGGTTTTTTAAAAAATACAGGGTCCAGTTTCAGACTATTATAAACTTGGTAAACCATCAACATACCCAAAGAATTCGCTAGCAGTAAACTGATAAAAAATTTCTCAAGTTGATGGCTAAGTAGATAGCCCCCCGCCCATAAGTTACTGGTAATGATAGCCGCTGTTATCACCGGAGGAATGATGCAAACCCACCAGATGAACTTAGACAAACTTTTTGGATTGACAACACCCTTGGGCAGGAACTTCACAAACAACAACAAGGCGATAAAACTTTCGGCACCATCAGCCAGTGCTGAAATTAAGGTATGCAACTTAGGCATTGCGACCGTATTAACGTTCATCCCCGGAAGATTAACGTAATAAGCAACAATCACAATAAAAGGTACAGCCTTCCAGCCCCAATGCAAACACATTAAAAAACCAATGCCTGAGGGGAGCCAAAGCAGGCTGATATTACTGGGAAACAAGGTAAACAGGCTCATACCAAAGCGAGCGCTGGCATAATAAGCTGCGACTGACAGTAGGAGTAAAATGATTGAAAAGAGACTGGTGCTACGCTTCCCTACTCTTAAATTCTTACTACCTTTATTATGAATTTCTGTTA
>JAPHRL010000292.1 GCA_026195755.1 Kangiella sp.
CACATTGGTCTGCCCCTACCTGGTGTTTTGGGTTTGCTTTGAGCTTGTAAACTACAAATTGATACATGCAGAAAATTCATATTTGCCTAAACCTTTGCTAAAGTGCTAAACGCGTCTCAAAAATAATCATAATAATCACATTATTCTTATAAATTGATGTTCAAGGACTGGCTATGAACTGTAAATATCACCTACATAAAAAAGCTCTATGGCATTGTAATCACTGCGATACCCCTTTCTGTATTGACTGTTGCGATGTTGAGCCCGGCATGCACTCACCGCGCTGTTTATTGTGTCGTAATAATATGGATTCTTATGGTATTAGCGACCATGTCGAACCGTTCTGGAATAAACTCGGACTTTTTAACGGCTATCCTTTTCAAAAAAATGCTATGAGTTTTTTGGGGATCTTCATGGCAATTGCCTTTGTGGTAGGAATTATTAATAGCGTTATTCCTATCTGGTTGATTAATGTAATACTCAAGGTGATGTTGTTTTCTGTAGGCATCACTTATGTATTCAGTGTACTAACCAAGGTGGCCCGAGGTGAATTTGATGCGCCGAGTCAAGAGGAGGTGACGCTCAACAACTCTAATGACATGACCGGTAAGGTATTAGGTCTTTATTTAACGCTGATTGGTATGGGTTTTTTGATTACCATGTCTGCGGGAGGTACAGGGTTATTAATATTTGTGGCAGCTTTAGGCTTCTTCTTTCCGGCCATGATGATTAATCTGGGAATGGCAAAAGACATCGGCGCAGCTATCAATCCATCTGATCTATTTAGGACTGTCACAGGAATTGGTTGGCCATATTTACTATTGGTTCTGTTTGTTTATCTGATTAGTGCTGGTTTGGAGTTTGCACAAAGCACTATCTATTTTTGGCTACCTGAGTTCATTTCTTATCCACTGATTTACGGTGCTTTAGCATTCTTCTATCTTATGATGTTCAGTATGTTTGGTTACGTGGTTTACCAATATCACGCTGAGCTAGGCTACGGTATTGATGCCGAGCAGATTATGAATAATGAAAACGTTCAGCAGGTTGCTGAACTTCGAAAGTTGGCACATGCCGATGTGTATATTCAAGAAGGACGCTTTGATGATGCCGAAGCGGCCTTGTATGAGACCGCTGAAAATCCTCAATACAGTTCACAAGCATTAGAACGTTTAATTAAATTAAACATAGCTCGAAACAATCCGGTAGCAACGGTTAAAGCGGCGCGTGCTTACTACGATCAGAACGATTTATTTAGACATGCACCGAAAGCTTTGGCTTTGTATCAGGAAATTGATTCTTTTGAACCACGTTTTAAGCCGATGAATGCTAATGCGCGAGCAGTTTTGATTGACGCGATTAGAAATCCTAAATTGTTACCTGTAGTTGAAAAGCTGACCGCCGATATGCAGGACAAACTGCGACAAGATCCTGATCTGGCAAAAGCACTTTCTGCGGAAGCTAAGTTTTATGCCGAAGTGATGAATGATGATGATAAGGCAATTGATTTGCTGAAAAACCTACTCCAACAATTTCCACACGGCAGCCATAAAATTGAAGCCGAAAAACTGTTAGGTGTTTGTATGAACATGAAACAAACATTAAGTCCTAATACATAGTGTGTTTTATGTACATGCTAAAAGCGCTACAGGATCAACCCTCCTGTAGCGCTTTTTTTGCTTCTTGCCCTGCAAAAGTATCGGGGTACTTTTGGCTAATAAATCCGAGAACTTTCTGCTTGCCCTGCCAATCACCATTTTGACCTGCCGCGAAAGCAAAGTGCAACAGCAGATCGGGTAGTTTTTCTAAATCACTATAGTGCTGAACCAACAACGAGATAATGGGTTTAATTGGCTCAGTCTTTTTGTGGCGAACCTGCTTACGGGAATAGTCCAATAAAATACTGGCTGGGATTGGTTTAAAACCAACGCCATTATGTCTCAGGTCGGTTAAGCACTGCTCTGCGAGAGAGGATAGTGAGTCGTTGTGAACCGAAGCCTGCATGATGTCGGCACATAACTTGGTATAACGGGTAGATTCTGGAGAGGTTTTCTCTAAGTTGTAAAGCCGATTTAAAACGTCTTTATTGTGCGGCTGTTCGTGCAGTATGGCATAAAAGTGAGTTTTGGCTTGTTCAAAGTTCAGGTTCTGTGTGGCTGAAAGTCCATTGCGGTAATGAGCATCAATGCTTGCTGCTTTATCATCGTGTACTGGAACATCAATAAATTCGGAAGTATTGTCAGCGGCAACCGAGCCAGGATTGAATCTGAACATTTTAAGTAGCCAGACACAGATGGCGCCACCGAGTAATCCGCCAAAGTGAGCCATATAGGCAACATTGTCATTGCTCATACTGTCTTGCACCACTTCCTTTGCTAGCCAATAAAATAAGACTAATGCTGCAGGCAATCGAACATAGTTAAAAATCACAAAAACCCAGTAAAAATAGCGGATACTCTTTAGTCCATACCAGGCGGCGAATCCACCCATCAGGCCAGCAATGGCACCTGACGCGCCGACCAGGGGAACGAATTTATCATCTGTAGTGATGGCAAAGAAGGTTACGGCTGCTAATCCAGACAGGATGTAAGTGGTGAACATTTTGGTACGACCCATCAAAAGTTCAAGGTTGTAGCCGAAGAGAAACAAAAAGATCATGTTGCCAATCAAGTGACCAATATCGCCATGCATAAACATATGGGTAAAGGCAGTAAATAGACTGGGATCAGAAGGAAAGAAGGCGTATTGAAAAAGAGATGCTTCACTAAGAATGGATTCTAGTTTGTCTCGCTTTTTGCGCCATTCGGTAGAGTAATCCGAACGAGACTTAATGTATTTTGAAAATTTCTGATCGAGTAAAATCGATTGCACTAAATATTCTTTGGGGGTATTAGGATTACTGAGTGCGTCATAAAGATCGCCTCTTTCTTCTAATGAGTAATCCTCAAGCGCCTGCCGCTCAAAGCTCATCATGTCTTGTTCAATATAAAACTCTATCCCCTGGTAGAAGATATCATTATCTTTAGTCTGTAATGAAAAATAGGCTAAGACATTGATTAGAATAATCAATATAGTCAGGATTGGCGGATTTTGCTTCGAAATGCGATTTTCGGCTGGTATTAGTAGCATTGTTTGTAATTATTGATATCCCTCAAAGGACTTACTCTAACTGATTTTATAAGCATTGTTAAAAATAAATTAACCCTTTTCCGCAAAGCGACCGTTTGTATTAGTGAACAACAAAGCTTAAAAAGCAAAGGAGAAGGGTATGAAAATAATCAGCGCAAGTTTTTTAGGGTTTATCGTAGCCGGCGTGCTAATTTTTCTGATGAGTCAGCTGATTGGTAGTGGTGAGCAGGAAACACAACCTAAAGAAACAGTTCAGATCGATAATACTTCGCTACCACCTGAAAAAACTGAGCCTAGATCCCGGCCACAGGAACCGCAGCCACCAGCGGTAGCTCCTTCCGCAGGAAAGGCGTTGCCAATACGGCCATCAATTGTGGATACCGCAGAAATTCCGACTGTTGATATCCAGCCTTTTGAAGTGGCAATGACGGGGCCTATTGGTATTCCCAGCCCTCATCAGCTTTTGGATAGCAGAAGTGCTATGCCGCTCTATCAAGCCCAACCGAACTACCCAATTGGCCCAGCAAGCCAAGGTATTGAAGGTTGGGTGCTTTTGCAGTACGACGTGGATACCAGCGGCACTCTATCAAATATTAAAGTGATGGACTCCCAGCCAAGGCGCACTTTTGACCGAGAAGCCGTTACTGCATTAAAGAAATGGAAGTTCAGACCAGCGATGGATAATGGGCAGCCAATGTCGGTTAAAGGTCAGACGGTGAAGATTGAGTTTAATCTGGAGCAGGAGTTATGAGGTCAACCAAGTCGTTGTAGGGTGCGTCGTGACGCACCGCTTCTAAGTATTTTTTGAGTTATTCGGTGCGTCACGACGCACCCTACAAGAGAGAAATTAGATCAATACTAACCTAAATCTTGAACTTGGTTTTAAGCTTCTTTTTCACTAATTCATTTTTAAGCTCAACATACTGCGGCAAGCCATTTTTGTATGGCGGGTATGACTCGCCCTGAATCAGTGGCTGTAGATATTGGCGGCATTCTTCGGTGATACCAAAGCCGTCGCGGGTAATGTAGCTGCGTGGCATCATCTTTTCCACATTGGCTACATCGGCTAATTTGGCTTCGCCAATCGTCCAACTGTATTTCTTGGTTTTCTTGCGCACGATAGTTGGCATCACAGCGTTTTTACCGGCATCAGCGAATTCAACAGCGGCTTTACCTACGGCATAAGCCTGATCAACGTCCGTTGCAGAAGCAATATGGCGCGCAGCGCGTTGCAGATAATCAGATACTGCCCAATGATATTTGTAGCCAAGCTCATCTTTAATCATGTTGGCAACAACCGGCGCAACGCCGCCCAATTGTTTGTGGCCAAAGGCATCGGTAGTGCCTGCGTCAGCCAGGAAAGTCCCATCTTTATAAGCCGTACCTTCTGAAACCACAATCGCGCAGTAACCGAATTTCTTAACGGTGCGATCTACTTTCTTGAGGAATTTCTCTTTGTTGAAAGCAATTTCCGGGAACAGGATGATGTGCGGTGCGTCGCCTTCCTTTTCGCAAGCTAAACCACCAGCCGCTGCAATCCAACCAGCGTGACGGCCCATCACTTCCATCACGAACACCTTAGTCGAAGTTTCTGCCATCGACTTAACATCGAAAGCCGCTTCGCGAATGGACACAGCAACATATTTGGCCACTGAGCCGAAGCCTGGGCAGTTGTCGGTAATCGGTAAATCGTTATCAACGGTTTTAGGAATGCCGATACAGGTAATCGGGTAACCCATGGTTTCACTTAACTGAGATACCTTGTGTGCGGTATCCTGCGAATCGCCGCCACCATTGTAGAAGAAATAGCGAATATCATGCGCCTTGAATACTTCGATTAGTCGCTCGTACTCAGCTTTGTTTTCTTCAATGCTTTTTAATTTATGGCGGCAGGAACCGAAAGCACCCGATGGGGTGAACTTAAGGCCAGCAATATCTTTTTTCGATTCTTTACTGGTATCAATCAGCTCTTCGCGTAAAGCGCCGATAATGCCGTTTTTACCGGCATACATCTTGCCAATGTTTTTTGACGTGCGTGCTGTTTCAATCACACCACACGCAGTTGCGTTGATTACTGCCGTTACGCCACCGGATTGGGCATAAAAAGCGTTGTATTTTTTCTTAGCCATTATGTTTCCTCGTAAAGCTTGTGCTATTGGGCTGCTCATTCGATATTGCGCCGCAAAATTGACGCGATTTTACCTTATTTCGAGAATTATCGCTTCAATAGATGACGGATTTTTCTGCTTCGCTTATGATTATCCCCACATCTTAGAAACAACATCGATAACATGCATATTCATATTCTTGGCATTTGCGGCACTTTTATGGGCGGGATTGCCTTGCTGGCGAAACAGCGCGGTATTTCAGTCAGTGGTAGTGATCAGAATGTTTATCCGCCGATGAGCACTCAGCTGGAAGAGCAGGGGATTGAGCTGA
>JAPHRL010000026.1 GCA_026195755.1 Kangiella sp.
AAATCAACCATAAACATACTTTTGCGGCGACGTTCTTTAACCGCCTGCTCAACCATGCCTTTGCCAATAATCGGCAACATACTACCGGTTGAAGAAATCACGATATCCGCTTGCGATAAATAGTGCGGAATCGCTTCAAGGCCAATCGCCTTGCCTTCGAATTCTTTTGCCAGTTTCTGTGCATTGGCTAACGTGCGGTTAGCCATAATCATTTTGCCGACGCCTTGTTGCTGCAAATGGCGCGCGGCCAGTTCAATAGTTTCACCAGCGCCAACATACATCACCGTCAGCTTGGAAAAATCAGAAAAAACATGCTTTGCTAAACTCACTGCAGCATAAGCAACCGACACTGGATTGGTTCCGATATCGGTTTCATGACGAACCCGTTTAGCGGCCGAAAAGGTCTTCTGGAACAAACGCTCCATCACCTGATTAATGGTTCCGGCGCGTCGTGCTTTTTGATAACTGGCTTTAAGCTGACCTAAAATTTGCGGCTCGCCCAGCACCATCGAATCAAGACCACTGGCCACCCGCATCAGATGCAAAACTGCCTTATCTTCATCGTGGCAATAAACTGACGAGTGCAAATCTTCATGCAGCTGCTTCTTAACCTGTAGCCAATGCAACAACTGTTCTCTAAGCTGCTCGGGCGTTTGCTGGTCGCTGGAAACATAAAACTCAACTCGATTACAGGTCGACAAAACCGCCACTTCACTTTGGTGAAGAGCTTCCGCCAATTCGGCCATAATTTCTCCCAGCTCATGATCGGCGAACGCGACTTTTTCGCGCACCGATAAGGAGGCAGTTTTATGGTTAATTCCTAATGCAATCAATGACATAGATAAGAAATTGTTGAGTTGTTGCAGCCCAGCCTAAAAATAAAGAGAAATCAAAGGCTTATAATTGGCGCGAATTATAACACTGAGCCGTCATGTCCGCTAATCGAAAATAGGGTCTGTTGATCTTTGCTCGCAGAAAGAATTTACTGATTATGACAAATTATTCCTACCTCTTGTCATAAAGAGATTGTAGGATTGAACCATGAAAAAGCATTTTTATATCCTCCTTTTGCAATGGCTCGCCGCACTGCTTCTGTTAACCGCCTGTTCCAGCAAACAGCCGATGATGGCGGAAACTGATCAGAAACCTGCTCTCGATCTTGCGACCTATCCTGATATTTCCCACATGTCAGCCGATCAGCGTAGCCAACTGTATTTCAGTATCCTGCTGGCTAATATCGCCTCTCAGCAGAACCTTGAGGATATTGCGCAAAGCAACTTTTTAGATTCAGCGGAACGCACCGGTAGTATTGCCCTTGCTCGACGTGCAGCATTAGTCGCTCTGGAAAAACATAATTACGATCAGGTCAAACATGCCCTTTCCATCTGGCTTAAGCATGCTCCCGATGACCCCAATGCACACAAGGTTAAACTTCTGATCGCAGTCGCCACAGAAGACTATGCTAGCGCCAATGATGAACTGCATTTGCTCCTGAAACTATTGCCACCGTCAGCCGACGATCAGCTCCATCAATTGATCCAGGTAACCACTTATCAAGACAACGCTGATTTTGTTCACTACTTTAATCAAGAGTCAACGAGGCTCAACCATCCAGTACTAAATGCCTTAGAAGCACACCTGCTCCTTAATAGCCACAACCCACAATTTTATCAGGCGCGCATCCATCGCTTACTGGATAAGGTGTTGTCAGAAGACGCTCAATTTCTGTCCGCAATTGAACTCAAAGGCGAAGCGTTGGCCCTTGAGTCTAATGACAAGCGCTCTGCTTACTTAATCGGCGTGGTCAACAGTGGCCAACTGAATACCCAACATACTTTTGAACTGGGCGAGTTGCTCTATACGCAAAAGAATTACACCGGAGCCATCCTCGCTTTCGAGCAGGTTCTACACCAACAACCGAAAAATTATCAGGCGAAATTTTTAATGGCCGGCAGCCAATATGCGCTGGAGGACTACCAACAAAGCTCTGATAACTTCTGGCAACTGGCAAGAAAAAACTTCAAAAAGGATATAACCAGCTATTATTGTGCTGATTCAGCTTTGCGCCGGAATGATCCTGTTCGCGCTATCAGTTGTTATGAAATGGTGCCGCCGGGCAACTACTTTTATACCGCCCGCACTCGTCTGGCGCATCTGCTGCATGAACAAGGCAATTGGCAACATGCCATGAAAAGCCTACAGCAGGCGCAGCAAATGGTCAGTCTGCAAGAAAAGCAGCGCCTGCTGCAATTTGAGATCAGCTTTCTGACTCAGATTCAGCAATATGATCTGGCAGCCAAGCGCATTGAAAATGCTTTGCAGGTCGAACCCAACAAAACCTCTCTTTATTACCAGAAGCTACAACTGCTCAATCAGATCCAATCAGTGGACGAAATGATTGACTCAATCAACCAGATTCGCGCCCAGGCAGGCGACGACCAGCTGCACAAAGAAATCACCATAATTGGCGCACGCATGTTGCAAGCTCGCCATAGCCACCTATCAGCTTATCTGTTGCTGGATAAAGAAGTCGAACGCTTCCCGAATGATCTTGACCTGCTCTACGTCAAAGCCTTAGCAGGAGAGCCTTTAGGTTATTTCCAACAGATGGAACAGGATCTGCGCTTCATACTATCGATTCAGCCGGATCATCATGATGCCATGAACGCTCTGGGCTATACGTTAGCCGATATGAACCGCTCTCTAGACGAAGCGCAGCGTTTGGTGGAAACCGCCTACCAACATGATCCCGAAAACAGCGCCGTCCTCGACTCCATGGGCTGGGTGCAATACCGCCTCGGCAACCTGCAAAAAGCACTCGAATTCCTGCAGATGGCCTATCAAAAGCAACCGTTACCCGAAGTTGCCGCCCACTTAGGCGAAGTTCTATGGGTCATGAACGAAAAGGAAAAAGCCACCGAAGTTTGGCAAAGAGCACTGCGCCAGAACCCAAACAATCGTTACCTAATGGAAGTGCTGCAACGTTTCCCCGAAGCTCAAGACGCTGGATAACATAACACCGAACTCTTTATAGGATGGGTTAGGCATTAGCCGTAACCCATCAGACAAAAGCAGATTCCAAATCAAGTTTGGAATGACAAAATGGTAGGGGCGGCGCCAATGTGCCCGCCCAATCAAGACCTAAATACAGTTAGCCAAGGCTTGGCCTACTTATGAAGTGAAACTCCAACTCTATTATAGGATGGGTTAGGCATTAGCCGTAACCCATCAAATCCCTTTACACCATCTCTGTACGGGCGATTCATGAATCGCCCCTACCAACAAAAACCTTCATCTCGTATTTTTGTACGGACAAGGGTCTGCCCCATTGGGTGCTCATGAGTTGTTCCTACGCAACACACTCCCCCACCCAAAGATGCAAGCCGCCTTAAAAACAGGCATAATCTCGCCCATTGGAACTGAATAACATTCCCTCAGTCCTATCTATTTAACGGTCTATTAAATGTCGACAATACAAAAATGAGAATCTTTGGATGAGTTTATTATCGCGCGCCCTTTTAATCAGCTTCGCTTTATTTCTAACAGCTTGCGAAACCTTGCCCGAAAAACAGGACACCACTGTTTGGAACGATCCACTGTGGCAGAAGCAGTACCAGGCGCTGAAAACCATCAAAGGCTTTACTACTCAGGGCCGTATCGGCATCACCCAGCCCGACGATAGTTTCTCCAGCAGCATCATGTGGAAACAGAAATCGCGCGACACCTTAACCATTCGCATGTACGGCACCTTCGGCACCACTTACGCGCTGCTGGACATTACCCCCGAGTTAACAGTCCTCAAGACCGGCGATGAACAGCACTTCGAAGGCTACAACGCCGAACAACTGCTGCATGATGTACTTGGCTGGAACTTGCCGATTCATTATTTACAGGACTGGGTCTTAGGTTTACCGACCGGCATTCACCGTGATGATCTGAAAATCAACGCCGACGGCACCTTGCAGGAAATCAATTATCAGGACTATCAGGTCTTGTTTCAAAAATACGATAGCTATCCCTGGCAGCATGGCCACACCATATCCTTGCCACAAAAAATCAGAATCACGCAAGGCGAGAACAAAATCATATTGTCATTACGCAGCTGGGATCTGACCTTATGAGTTTCACTGTTCCAACCGGCAGTCTCGATGATCAGGGCTACAGCTATTGGCCATCGCCAGCCAAGCTCAATTTAGAGTTGCGAGTGTTAGGCCAACGCGCAGACGGTTACCACGAACTGCAAACCCTGTTTCAGCTGCTAGACTTCGGCGACGACCTCTGGATTAAATCGAACGAAACCGGCGAACTGACTCTGGACAGCGAATACAACGAAGTGCCCAGCGAACAGAACCTGGTTATCAAAGCCGCCCGAATCTTGCAGCCTTTCTCGAACAGCCCCCGCGGCGCGAATATCAAATTGACCAAACGTTTACCCTCCGGTGCTGGCCTCGGCGGCGGTAGCTCCAATGCCGCAACCACCTTAGTTGCTCTTAATACCTTATGGAATTTGAATCTCGATCAGCAACAACTCATCAATCTTGGCCGTCAATTGGGCGCAGATGTCCCCGTTTTCGTGAATGGTCATAGCGCCTGGGCAGAGGGGATTGGCGAACTTTTAACCAACACCGACATCCCCGAAAAGTGGTATCTCATTGTCTATCCAAACGTTCACGTGAACACCGGCAAAATTTTTTCACATTCAGCGTTGACAAGAAACGACAAACCCATTAAATTACGCGCCACTCGCGAAGGGAGTTTGCCTGAAGTTGGTTACAACGCCATGCAAACACTGGTTCTCGAACTTTATCCGGAGATAAAAGAAGCCTTTGAGCATCTGTCTCAATACGGAAAAGTGATGCTAACCGGAACCGGAAGTTGTCTCTTCTTAACCTTTGACAACGAGCGAGAAGTCCGTAAAATAGCCGCTCTGTGCAAGCAGCGCTGGCTAACTTTAGAAGCTAGAGGTATCAACGCCTCCCCGCTGATAAAGTAAAAAATTGCAGGGGTATCGCCAAGCGGTAAGGCAGCGGCTTTTGATGCCGCCATTCGTTGGTTCAAATCCAGCTACCCCTGCCATCTTTCTCTTCCCAGTTTTTCTGCTTGCTGTAACTTTTGGGGCTAATGTTACAGGGCTTTTCGATGTCTGATTTAATGCTTTTCAGTGGTAATGCCACACCTGATCTCGCTAAACGAATTTCCGATTACTTAAAAGTGCCACTTGGTAAAGCGCATACTGAACGCTTTAGCGATGGCGAATGCAGCGTCGAAATTCTAGAAAACGTTCGTGGTAAAGACGTTTTTATTATCCAATCTACCTGCGCACCGACTAACGACAACCTGATGGAACTGATCATCATGGCCGACGCGCTCAAGCGTGCATCCGCCAAGCGTATCACCGCAGTAATTCCTTACTATGGTTACGCACGTCAAGATCGTCGAGTACGCTCAGCGCGTGTTCCAATCAGCGCCAAAGTGGTCGCAGACATGATCAGCGGCGTCGGTTTTGACCGAGTTCTAACGGTTGACCTACACGCAGACCAGATTCAAGGCTTCTTCAATATTCCAGTAGACAACGTCTACGCCACTCCAGTACTTCTCGAACACATCCAATCCAATATCGCTGGCAAAAACCTGATGGTTGTCTCTCCAGACGTTGGCGGTGTGGTTCG
>JAPHRL010000257.1 GCA_026195755.1 Kangiella sp.
CCATGGCGGGACGCTCACTGCCCTGCAGTCCGGCCAGCGTCACTGCCAGCCTCTCCAGCCGACCGAGGGAACCGGAGGGTTTGGTCAGTTGCCCCTGGCGCGCTTCGGCAGCGGCCATCGCCTCACGATCCAGCGGAGCCGGGGCATGATAAATCCAGTCGTTATTCATTTTTCTCTCTTTAGGGTCATGGGCAGGCCGGCGGTGACGAAGGTCACCCGGTCACAGCTGGCGGCAACGGCCTGATGCAGCCGTCCGCTCTCATCACAAAATCGGCGCGTAAGCTCTCCCATGGGGACGATACCCAGCCCCACCTCGTTGCTGACAAAAATAATTCGCCCCGGCAGTTGCGCCAAAGCGGCTAATAAGGCCTGACGCTCGTGCTCAAACAGTTCATCACCGGCACCCAGCAGGTTGCTCAACCAGAGGGTCAGACAATCAACCAGCAGACAACGGTTCGCCGCCGCCTGCTGTTGCAGGGTGGCGGCCAGTTGCAGCGGCTCTTCGATACAGTGCCAGTGATCAGGCCGGCGCGCCTTATGGTGCGCGATGCGCTCGCCCATCTCGCCATCACGCGCCTCGGCAGTGGCGATGTAGACCACCTCCAGACCACTCTCTGCGGCAAGCTGCTCGGCCAGGGCACTCTTGCCCGAACGGGCACCGCCCAGAATCAGTTCACGCATGGGAATCTCTTTTACCAGGGAGGAGAGAATGATACCGGATGAGAGGGGGGAATTGAAAAGAGAGAGAAAAACTAATTCATCCAGCCAGAAAGTGTGAACAGCGCCACCAGCGAGAGGAAGACCAGCACCGCTCGACGCACCATAGAGATCGCTTCATTCACCTGATCACAGGCGCGGCTATCATCCTCGATCTCGCCCGGCTCGATACGCAGGGCTCCGAAGCCGCTGGCGATAAGGATGAGGCGGCTGCTCTCAGACCAGCCACTATCCACCTCACGCCAGCCGTTTACCGCCTCGACAAAACTCCCTGCCATGGCATAGGCGATGGCACACAGTCGCGCCGGTAGCCAGACCAGCAGATAGTGCAGCCGCACGCCCGCCTCGTAGACCCCCTCGGCCCGCTCCGCCTGCTGTTGCTGTAACAGCGAACTTAGACGGTAGAGCAGCGCCCCACCCGGCCCCAGCACCACAAACCAGAAGACGATGGCGAGCAGCCGCTCGTTGGCCTCGACAAAGATATTTTGCATGATGCGCTGGGTCACCTCTGCCGAGCATCTCACCTCTTCCCCACCCAGCAGCTCCGAGGCGTGCCAGCAGGCCGACTCCTCGTCACCCCGGCTGCGGGCATCGACAAAGGCCTCCACCTCGGCCTCCAGATCCCGCGGGCCAAAACAGAAGAGCAGGATAAAGACGGCAAAGGCGAGGCCAAACAGCAGCCACGTCCCGCTCAGGTAGTAGTCGATGGCCACCACCGGGGCGATCAGCGGCAACAGCAGCAGCAGGGCACCCAGCGGGCTGTTGAGCCATTTAAGCTGCGCCAGGCGTGGCGCCACGCGGCGATGGTAGGCGTAGAACCAGTCGAACTGACGCAACTCCTCCATCGAACCGAGAAGGCGTTCCACCACCAGACTGATCAAGATTGCGATTAGGGCCATGGCCTAAGTGTCGATGCTTGCCTGCTGCTTTGCAAGCCGCTGGCGAAACCGGGGCCAGTCGAAATGGGGGCCGGGGTCGGTTTTGCGACCAGGGGCGATATCGCTATGGCCGGCGATACGCCCGGCACTCAGCTGCGGGTAGGCGGTCAACAGGGCAGCGACACACTCGGCCAGCACCTGATACTGTGCTGGCTCGTAGGGTTCATCGTCGGTCCCCTCCAGCTCGATACCGATGGAGAAGTCGTTGCAGCGCTCGCGCCCCTCATAGGAGGAGAGACCGGCATGCCAGGCGCGCTGATTAAAAGGGACATACTGCACCAGCTCACCATCGCGGCGGATCAGCAGATGGGAGGAGACACGCAGTTGATGGATCTCGGCGAAATAGGGGTGGGCATGCGGGTCGAGGCTATTGGTGAAGAGGGCATCGATCCACGGCCCGCCATATTCGCCGGGGGGCAGGCTGATGCCGTGGATCACAATAAGTGTGGGGGCCTCGTTATCGGGACGTTCATCACAGTTGGGCGAGGCCAGG
>JAPHRL010000155.1 GCA_026195755.1 Kangiella sp.
ACCCATTCAGTTAATTGAAGCGCAACACTTTGTGTGTTGTTGAAGCTTAGCTCAATACCCTTTAATAACTTAGTTTTAGCACGTTCAACTTCTTCTTCTGTAATTGGGTTTTCAGAAACACCCTCCAATGTATCTACAAAGGCTTGCTCTGTTTGGGACAATTCTTTGTCTTTGGCAACTTGCGCCATAAATAATAATGCGCCAGGCTCCGCTAACTGAAAAGCAAATCCACCAGCGGATGCTGCAAGATCTTTCTCAACTAACTCTTTACGCAGACGTCCAGTTTGAGAGTCACCCAAGATTTGAGATAATACTTGAACTGCTGCAAAATCTTCATGCGAGCCCGCAGGAGTTTTATAGAGCCCACCAACTACTTGCACATCCCCAGTACGACGAATAGTAACTTTTCTCTCACCGTCTTGAATCGGCTCTTCGGTATATAGTTCAGGAAGCTGACGTTTGGGCTTTTTAATACCGCCGAAGTATTTATCGATCTTCTTGATAGTTTTTTCTTCATCAATCTTGCCGGCAATAATCAAAGTCGCGTTGTCAGGTTGATAGTACTTTTTATAGAATCCTTGAAGATTTGTAATATCAACATTCTCAAGATCTGAGCGAGCGCCAATAGTCGACTTGCCATAGTTGTGCCAATCATAAGCCACCGACATTAGACGCTGCATTAAAACCCGAACCGGATTATTCTCACCATTCTCAAGCTCATTACGAACAACCGTCATTTCGCTATCTAGGTCTTTCTTTGCGATGAAGGAGTTGATCATACGATCAGCTTCAAGATCCAGGGCCCAGTTTAAATTGTCTTCTGTGGCAGCGAATGTTTCATAATAATTAGTGCGGTCAAGCCAGGTGGTGCCGTTTGGCTCAGCACCTCGTTCGCTCAATTCTTGAGGGATATCTTTATGGTTTGGTGTACCTTTAAAAACCAGGTGCTCAAGTAAATGGGCCATACCTGTTTCACCATAATTTTCATGTTTTGAACCCACATGGTAGGTGATATTGACGGTAATTGATTCCTGAGTCTTGTCAGGGAATAGCAATACTTGTAGACCATTATCAAGGCGATATTCAGAAATACCCTCAACTGTAGTAACTTTTTCTACACCTTTAGGTAATTTTGCAAAAGCAATCGAAACACTGGTAGTAAGCACCAGAGCCAAAGCTACACTTTTTAACTTTAGAGTCATATATCCCTCTTAATTTTCAATAACTATAAGACATTCCAATACGAGCTTGGAGTATCTATCAAAGCGATGTAACTGTGTAGTCGCTATTTGTTAATAAGTATTACAATATCTTTCTGTAAATATTACAGATACAAAAAAAGCCGCCCAAAACACCTTGAGCGGCTTTGATTTCAAACGGTTAGCTAATTACCAACCAGTGACTTCTTTCAGCCCATTACCGATATCAGCTAATGAACGTACAGTTTTAACACCTGCATCTTCAAGAGCTGCAAACTTCTCGGCAGCTGTACCTTTACCACCAGCAATGATAGCGCCGGCATGGCCCATACGCTTACCTGGAGGCGCTGTGACACCCGCAATGTATGAAACCACAGGCTTAGTAACGTTCTCTTTAATGTATGCAGCAGCTTCTTCTTCTGCCGAACCACCAATCTCACCAATCATGACGATGGCCTCAGTCGCAGGATCGTCCTGGAACATCTTCAGGATATCAATGAAATTAGAGCCTGGGATTGGGTCACCACCGATACCGACACAAGTCGATTGGCCAAAACCAAAGTCTGTTGTTTGTTTTACTGCTTCATAAGTCAAAGTACCGGAACGAGAAACAATGCCGACTTTACCTGGCAAGTGAATGTGACCTGGCATGATACCAATCTTACATTCTCCCGGAGTGATAACACCCGGACAGTTAGGACCAATCAAACGCACGTTCAGATTGTCACAAACAATCTTAGCTTCAAGCATGTCCATTGTAGGAATGCCTTCAGTGATACAAACAACCAGTTTGATGCCACCGTTTGCAGCTTCTAAAATAGAGTCTTTACAGAAAGGAGCAGGTACGTAGATGACAGAAGCTTCTGCACCTGTTGCTTCTACTGCATCTTTTACTGTATTGAATACCGGCAAGCCCAAGTGAGTTTGTCCACCTTTACCAGGAGTCACGCCACCAACCATGTTAGTGCCGTATTCAATCGCCTGTTCAGTATGGAAAGTGCCTTGTGAACCAGTGATACCCTGACAAATAACCTTAGTGTCTTTATTGATTAAAATACTCATTATTTGTCCTCCGCTGCAGCAACTACTTTTGTCGCCGCATCAGTTAAACTTTCTGCCGCGATGATGTTCAAACCTGATTCAGCTAGAACATTTCTGCCTAACTCAGCATTGTTACCTTCAAGACGAACAACAACTGGAGCTTTAACACCAACTTCTTTAACGGCACCGATAATGCCTTCAGCAATCAAGTCACAACGAACAATTCCGCCAAAGATGTTAACCAATACTGCCTTTACGTTCGAGTCTGAAAGGATAATCTTAAACGCTTCCGTGACACGCTCTTTAGTAGCGCCGCCACCCACGTCCAGGAAGTTTGCAGGCTCTCCACCATGCAGTTTAATGATATCCATGGTGCCCATCGCCAGGCCGGCACCATTAACCATACAGCCGATGTTGCCATCAAGTGCTACATAGTTAAGTTCGAACTTAGCTGCATGAGCTTCACGCTCGTCTTCTTGCGAAGGATCGTGCATTTCAGATAATTTAGGGTGACGGTACATTGCATTACCATCGATGTTGATTTTTGCATCAAGACAATGCAAATCGCCATCTTCTTTAATAACCAAAGGATTGATTTCTAGAAGTGCTAAATCTTTTTCTACAAACATCTTGGCAAGTTGCAAGAAAATATGAGTAAATTGCTTAACCTGTTTACCTTCTAAGCCTAACTTGAATGCAAGCTCACGGCCTTGGTAAGGTTGTGCGCCAACTAATGGATCGATGGTTGCTTTAAGAATCTTCTCAGGAGTTTCCTCAGCAACTTTCTCGATTTCAACACCACCTTCAGTTGAAGCCATGAATACAACGCGACGGCTTGAACGGTCAACGACGGCACCCAAGTAAAGTTCTTGAGCGATGTCGGTGCACTCTTCAACCAAAATCTTGCTAACTGGTTGACCATTTGCATCGGTTTGATAAGTCACCAAGTTTTTACCAAGCCATTGCTTAGCAAAATCTTTAACTTCTTCTTTGGTCTTAACAAGTTTGACACCACCAGCTTTACCACGACCGCCAGCATGTACCTGGGCTTTAACCACCCACACATTGCCGCCAATGCGACCAGCTGCTTCAAATGCAGACTGAGGATTATCAACTGCGTAACCCTCGGATACTGGTAAACCATACTCTTTAAAAAGCTGTTTACCTTGATACTCATGTAGGTTCATGTTTATGTTCCTATTGCTTTGGCATAAGTGCTTTTACAAGCACATAAAATTTAAAACTTAGGGTGATTAAAAACACCGATGCCGAACCAAGGTTCGGCATCAGCACTCACATTCTGGAATTTATAAATCCAGTAGCATACGAGCTGGGTCTTCTATGAACTCTTTGATTGTTTTCAAGAAGCCTACAGACTCGCGTCCATCAATAATTCTATGGTCATAAGAGAGCGCGACGTTCATCATTGGACGAATCACAATCTCACCATCAATAACCACAGGACGATCTTCCATACGGTTCATACCAAGAATGCCGCTTTGCGGTGGATTGATAATTGGCGTAGCCATTAACGAACCAAAAACACCACCGTTAGAAATGGTAAATGTTCCACCGGTCATATCTTCGACTGTTAGCTTGTTATCACGAGCTTTTTCACCGAGCTCACGAATCTTAGCTTCGATATCAGCCAAGCTCATGGTGTCTGCATCACGCAAAACTGGCACAACCAAGCCGCGTGGAGAGGAAACGGCAACACCGATATCGTAGAAGCCATGATAAACAATATCATCGCCATCAATAGAAGCGTTGACCGCAGGGTAACGCTTTAGTGCTTCAACTGTCGCCTTCACGAAGAAAGACATAAAGCCTAAACGCGTACCATGAACTTTCTCAAACTGTTCTTTATAACGCGCGCGTAGCTCAACCACTTCTTTCATGTTGATATCATTGAAAGTGGTTAGAATAGCCGCAGTATGTTGCGCTTCAACCAAGCGCTCAGCAATACGCTTACGAAGACGCGTCATTGGAACACGTTTTTCTTCGCGCAAACCTGCTGATACCGGCGCAGAAACAGAATCTTTCTTGCTTTCAGATGATTTTGCAGAAGCCCCGCCATCTTTAATGAATTTTTCTACGTCTTCTTTGGTTAAACGACCACCTTTGCCACTCGCTGGAATCTGTTTAGGATCTAGGTTATGCTCCGCGACCAAGCGACGTACTGCAGGTGATAGAACATCAAGGTCTGCAGAAGATGTTTCTTCTTTATCAGAGCTTGCTCCTTCTTCGTCGCCTTGCTTGCTCTCTTTCGAAGAGTCGTCTTTCTTATCATCACTACTATTAGCTTTAGCATCACCTGATGCACCCGCTTCAAACTTAGCGATAGCTTCTTCTTGAAGAACAGTGTCACCCTCTTCTTTGATGATTTCAGAAATCACACCATCATCAGGAGCAACAACTTCAAGAACAACTTTATCTGTTTCAATATCAACCAAGTTTTGGTCACGTGATACAGACTCACCTGGCTTAACGTGCCATGTAGCAATAGTAGCATCAGCTACTGACTCAGGTAACACAGGAACTTTAATCTCGATAGCCATGTTTTAACCTTTTACCTTACCTAAATAAATTTAATTCGATTATTTGATGCCAAGTGCATCTTTAACAAGCTTCACCTGCTGCTCATTATGAATAGAGGCATAGCCAACTGCTGGAGCTGCCGATGCATCTCTTCCGGCATATTCAACTCTTGCACCATTTGGAACAGCTTCATCCAAATTGTGACGAGAACAGTACCAGGCGCCTTGATTTTGTGGCTCTTCTTGACACCATACAAATTCTTTTGCTTTCTTATACTGAGCAATGATTTTTTCCACTTCATCATGTGGGAAAGGGTACAACTGCTCAATACGAATAATAGCAACATTATCCAACTCTTCTTGACGACGTTTATCAAGTAAATCGTAATAAACTTTACCCGAACACATCACCACTCGAGTCACTTTTTTCTTGTCCAAGCTGTCGACTTCATCAATAGCATTCTGGAATTGACCATTGGTCAACTCATCGATCGTAGATACTGCCATCTTATGTCGAAGTAAACTCTTTGGTGTCATAACCACAAGAGGCTTTCGTAATGGACGAATCATTTGTCGACGAATCATGTGAAATGCCTGAGCCGGAGTCGATGGCACGACGACCTGAATATTATGTTCTGCTGACAGCTGTAAGAAACGCTCTAACCTCGCAGAACTATGCTCAGGACCTTGTCCTTCGTAGCCGTGTGGCAAGAACAAACTTAAACCCGATAAGCGGCCCCACTTTTGCTCACCAGAACTAATAAACTGATCGATGACGACCTGGGCACCGTTAGCAAAATCACCAAACTGAGCTTCCCAGATGACCATTGAGTTTGGTTCATTGGTTGAATAACCATATTCAAATGCTAACACCGCTTCTTCGGAAAGAACGGAATCAATCACTATAAATTGTGGTTGGTCGTCTTTAATATTTTGAAGCGGAATATATACCTCCGCATCATCTTGATCATGCAATACCGCATGGCGATGGAAGAAGGTACCACGACCACTATCCTGACCGCATAAGCGAACTTCGAAATCCTGATCCAGCAAAGAGGCGTATGCCATGGTTTCAGCAAAGCCCCAATCCATTTTGATGTCGCCAGCAGCCATCTTCTTGCGCTCACCCATTAACTTTTTAACACGTGATTGCAAGGGTAAATCGTCTGGATAGTGGCAAATTTTCTCAGCCAGTTCTTTAAATTTTGACTTATCCAACGCAGTGTCTGCTGGTGACTGCCATGTTTTGTCTAAGAATGGTGTCCAATCAACGTTAAACTCGCGCTCTCTGTCTTCAATTCGATTGAGCACCACACTCTTACCGGCATCAAGCAGATCTCGATAGTCGTCTAACATCTTCTTGGCATCATCTGAGGAAACAACGTTATTGTCGACCAATCGGTCCTCATAAATCTTACGAGGCGTAGGATGCTTTTTAATTTTTTGATACATCAAAGGCTGTGTAGCATTGGGCTCGTCAGCTTCGTTATGTCCGTGACGACGGTAACACACCAAATCAATCACGACGTCTTTCTTAAACTTCTTGCGGAATTCTAATGCAAGACGCGATACATACAATACCGCTTCTGGGTCATCTCCATTCACATGGAAAACTGGTGCTTCAATCATTTTAGCAACATCTGTGCAATACGCCGTTGAGCGAGCATCGTGTAGCTTGGACGTAGTAAAGCCAACCTGATTATTAATCACAACATGGATAGAGCCGCCAATATAGAAACCGCGTGCTTGCGACATGTTGAAGGTTTCCATGACAACACCCTGACCTGTTATCGCAGCGTCACCATGGATTAGGATTGGAATGACCTGATCGCAATCTTTATCCTTGCGACGCTCCTGACGAGCTCGAACAGAGCCTAGCACTACAGGGCTAACGATCTCAAGGTGTGAAGGATTAAATGCCAAGGCTAAATGAACTGGTCCACCTTCTGTTTCAACATCATTGGAGTAACCCATATGATATTTAACATCACCTGAAGAGCCATTTTTAACGACCGCATTTTTGCCTTCAAACTCATCAAACAATACTTGCGGGTTCTTGCCGAGAACATTAACCAGCAAATTCAAACGGCCACGGTGCGCCATGCCGATAACAATCTCTTTGGCACCCACAATACCGGCTTGATTGACAAAATCACGCATCATTGGCACTAAACTATCGCCACCTTCTAATGAAAAACGTTTTGCGCCTGGGAACTTTGAGCCTAAATATTTTTCCAGGCCTTCTGCTGCCGTTAAGCCTTCTAAAATTTTCTTGCGGGTTTCTTCGCGGAAACTATGTGAAGAATTTGCTTCTTCCAACTTTTCCTGGATCCAACGACGTTCAGTCAGATCATTAATATGTAAGAACTCAGCACCAATAGAGTTGGAATAAGTATCTTTTAATCTCTGAAGAATCTCTTTAAGGCTTTGCTGGTCAGGACCGGCTAAGTTGCCCACATGGAATTTTGTATCCAGATCAGCCTCAGACAGCTCGAAGCTCTCAAGGCTTAAATTAGTAGGATAAGGATGTTTCCACAGACCTAGCGGATCGATATTAGCGTGGTGATGACCACGAGCACGATAAGATTCGATCAGATGCAATACTTTGACCTGCTTTGGGTCTGCAACTGAAGAGCCACCACTTTGTGTGAAGGCAATCTTCTGGCGATTCAAGCCAATTTGACGAAAATGCTCACGAATATCGCTATGAGGAACATCTTTCGTATCACTGCTCTTTGCAAACTCATCGAATTTTTGTCTCCAGTCAGAATCAACCGACTGAGGATCTTCTAAGTATTGCTCGTATAGTTCTTCCAGATAGCCTGCGCTGCTACCTGATAGGTAGGCGTTCTCAAACATCGCCTCTAACCCATTTTTCATGTACGTAACACCACTCTTGGTATTTATAAGTCGCTATGATAACTAAAAATCAGAGGTCTTAACACAGTATAAACTCTTTAATTGTCAAAAGTACTGGGTTAAAAAGCCTGATTAACTCATTGTTTTTATGATCTAGTGGCAAATTCAGTTGTGCCCTAAACCTGACAATCTCTTAAGCCGATAACAGCTATGTATCAAAAGGTAGCCTGTTCATCGCAAAAAAAGACGAAAAGAACAGAGCTAAACTCCAGTCTTTTCGTCTTCAGACCTTCTTAAGAATCAGTCGAACTAAACTCCGCTTTTCAGAAGCATTGAACGTATGTGGCCAATAGCACGAGTCGGGTTCAAACCTTTCGGGCACACGTCAACACAGTTCATAATGCCCCGACAACGGAATACGCTGTATGCATCATCCAGATCCGCTAGGCGTTCTTCTGTATGTGTATCACGGCTATCAATTAAGAACCGATAGGCTTGCAACAAACCAGCCGGGCCAACAAACTTGTCCGGATTCCACCAGAATGATGGGCAGGAAGTTGAACAACAGGCGCATAGGATACACTCATAAAGACCATCCAGCTTTGCACGGTCCTCAGGTGATTGCAGGCGCTCTTTTGCAGGCGGCTCATCATTCGCAATCAAGAAAGGTTTAATTTTCTCATACTGCTTATAGAACTGAGCCATATCAACAACCAGGTCACGAACGACAGGTAAGCCAGGCAATGGACGAACAACAATCGGTGTTTTCAGGCTTGATAACGAGGTAATACAAGCCAAGCCATTTTTACCATTGATGTTCATGCCATCTGAACCACAAACGCCTTCACGACAAGAACGGCGGAAAGACAAGGTTGGATCCTGATCTTTTAACGCAACCAATGCATCCAACAACATCATGTCTGAACCTTCAGGAACATCTAAATCGTATTCCTGCATATAAGGTTTTTTATCCGTTTCTGGGTTGTAGCGATAAATACTAAATTTCATTTGCTTCACTCCGTATTCTGTTGCTACAGATTAATATGTACGGGCTTTCGGAGGGAAAGCTTCGATTTTGGTTGGGCTCATATTCACATCACGCTTACCCATTTCTTCA
>JAPHRL010000264.1 GCA_026195755.1 Kangiella sp.
CCAATGACAAAGCGCAACCCGAGGTGCAGAAGTTAGTCAAAGCCTGGCTGGAATCGGATGATCCGAATCATCAACGCGCAGTCATTCAATACTTTGTTGAACTTGATATCCCACCTGTTTTAAAGCAACTGGCAGAAAGCAACAAAGACATTATTCGCATTGGTGCCCAGCGTGCCTTGAAAACCTATCAGGAGCCTAAAACCGAACCGATGGCGACGCCCACAGAGTTATCAGTCTTGTTGGAAAAAGGGCCAGCTAAAGTTAAGCTCACCACAACTCAAGGTGACATTGTCATTCGATTGTTTGAAGACACGCCTTACACATCGGCAAATTTTCTTCGCTTAGTAGAAAACGGTTTCTATGAAAACACCTACTTCCATCGGGTTATTCCCAACTTTGTCGCGCAGGGTGGTAGTCAGCTGGGTGATGGCTCTGGAAGTGTCGGTTACAGTATTCGTGAAGAGCTGAATCAGCGCTCGAACCGCAAAGGAACCATTGGTATGGCAACCGCTGGTAAAGACACCGGCGGCGCACAATTCTTCTTTAATCTCGCTCCGAATTTACACCTTGATAGCAACTACACCGTATTTGGCGAAGTTATCATAGGAATGGACATTGTGATGTCACTTGAGCAGAATGATCAAATCATCGCCGCACAAATTATCCAGTAATTAAATTAAAAGGGTTTACTTATGGAGTTATTTACAATCGAAAATCTATTAACGCTGGGAATGCTGATTGTGTTACAGGCTGTCCTTGGCTTTGACAATTTGCTTTATATCTCGCTGGAATCAAAACGTGCACCACTGGAAAAGCAGAAGCAGGTGCGTCGATTAGGTATTGGGTTGGCGGTTGCTCTCAGAATCGTTTTACTGTTTGTTCTTATTGAACTCATCAAATATGTACAGGGCGAAATGTTTACGATTCCCTGGACAGGCGTCATCGAAGCCACTTTTACCTTTGAAAGTATGATTATCTTACTCGGTGGTGTTTTTATCATGTATACCGCGGTTAAAGAAATCTGGCACATGATGGCGTTGGAAATTGGTGAAGCTCATGAGCGAAAGCCCCAGTCAGCGGCAAAAGTAATCACACTTATTGTTTTGATGAACCTGGTCTTTTCTTTCGATTCAATTTTAAGTGCCATGGCATTAACCGATAACTTCTGGATCATGGCCATTGCGATTATTATTAGTGGCGTCCTGATGATCTGGTTGGCTGACACCGTTTCAAGCTTCTTACAAAAGAACCGTATGTTTGAAGTGCTAGGGTTATTTATCCTGCTAGTCGTAGGCATCATGCTACTATCTGATGGTGGCCATAAATCACATCTATTGTTGTTTGGTTATCCTATTGAGCCGATGAACAAAGCGACCTTCTACTTCGTTATTGCGGTCATGGTTCTGAGTGATATTGTGCAGTCCAAATATCAAAAGAATTTAATGCGGAAAAAAGAAGCGGCGGCTCGTGCTAAATTAGAACAGGAAGCTCAGGAAGAAATACTGTAAAACAATATTCATTCATGTATAGGCCCGCTTTGTGCGGGCTTTTTTGTGCACAGGTTCAAACTCCTGTTCATCGTCATCATTCTGTCGCGATACAGTCATGAATGAGTCAATTGGCTGTCATAACTGCTTTGTAATGTTGTGTCTTTTCAATAACACCTAACAAAAGGGGTAAACAATGAAACGACACAACACCATATTAGCGTTTTTAATCGGCGCCAGTTTATCGGCAGCCAGCCAGGCGGAACTGGTGATTTCAGAATATGTTGAGGGCAGCAGTTATAACAAAGCGATTGAGCTGTATAACTCAGGTTCTCAAAGTATTGACCTGGGTGCCTATGAGTTGAAGTTCTACTTCAATGGTAATACTGCACCAGGTAAGACGATATCTCTGTCAGGCTCGCTAATGGCAGGGGAAAATTATGTGGTAGCGCATAGCAGCTCAGCTCCTGCGCTGGCTAACTTGGCTCAATTATTAAATGGCGGTAGCTGGTTTAACGGAGATGATGCGATCACTGTAGAGATGTCAGGAACTGTGGTGGATTCGCTAGGCCAGATCGGAGTTGACCCAGGTAGCTACTGGGGAACCAGTTCTGTTAAAACGCAAGACATGTCTTTACGTCGTAACGGCTCAATGGTTGATGCAAATGCCTGGGATAGTTTTGATCCTGCATCTAACTGGATTGGTTCTTCAGTTGATGATTTTTCTGATGTAGGCTTATTCTTGGATGGAGGTTCACAACCGGGCGGTATTGAGCTGGGTGCCTGTAACGACAGTGCTACTTTTATTCATACCATTCAGGGTAATGGAAACCAAAGCAGCATGCAGAATAGCCAGGTAGTGGTGGAAGCCATTGTTGTGGGTGACTTTCAGAATTCTGAGCAATTAAACGGATTCTTTTTACAGGAAGAAAGCACAGACTATGATCTGGATAGCAAAACTTCTGAAGGGCTATTCGTTTATGAAGGTGGCTTTGAAGTACCGCTAGCAGTGGGTGATAAAGTCCGTGTGGCTGGAACGGTACAGGAGTTTGGCGGTAAAACGCAGTTGACTAATATTACTGATTTATTGGTTTGCGATTCAGGTATCAATGTGCAACCTCAAATTGTGAGCCTGCCGGTCACTAATAATAACGACTGGGAATCCTACGAAGGGATGCTGGTGAGTTTCAGTCATGAATTAATCGTTACTGAAAATTATAATCTGGCGAGATACGGTGAATTGGTCTTATCGGGAACGGAGCGCCTGTTTCAACCGACACAGCTTTATCGTCCAGGAGTGCAGGCACAACAAGTTGGAATAGATAATGGCCTAAATAAAATTATTATGGATGATGGGCAGACAGGGCAAAATCCTGCACAGGTAGTCTATCCGACAGGTGGTTTATCAGCTGACAATACGGTTCGTTCCGGCGATAAGGTTAACAGTCTGGTAGGAATTCTGGATGAAGCTTTTGCAGCCTATCGTATACAGCCTACCCAAGCTCCGTCGTTTACGCATATCAATCAGCGAACCAGTCAGCCTCAATTATCCAATTTAGGGAATCTTCGTCTGGCCAGCTTTAACGTACTCAATTATTTTAATGGCGATGGGCAGGGAAGTGGGTTTCCGACATCGCGTGGCGCGGATACGTTAAATGAGTTTAATCGTCAGCGCGACAAGATTATCAATGCCATTTTAGCCATGAATGCTGACATTATCGGCATCATGGAAATGGAAAATGATGGTTTCGGTGCAGACAGTGCGATTCAAGGTCTTGTAAACGGATTAAACGCCAATTCAGGTGCAGGAGTGACTTACAGCTTTGTTGATCCTGGACTGAATCAAATTGGTACTGACGAAATTACAGTTGGGCTGATTTATCGAAACGAAACTGTTGAAGAAACAGGTCAGGCCGTAACCACCAGTGCATTCCCATTTGATGCTAAAAATAGACAGCCATTGGTTCAAACTTTCCGGCATCTTGCCAGTGGGGAAGAGCTGACCATTTCTGTGAATCATTTTAAATCAAAAGGCAGTTGTCCGACTGACGGTAGCTTTGATGAAGACCAGGGTGATTGGCAGGGTTGCTGGAATGCGCGACGCACAGCAGCATCAGAGTATATGGCTCAGTGGCTTGCCACTAACCCGACGGGTGTAGCTGATGATGACATTGTAGTAATGGGTGACTTAAATGCCTACGCAATGGAAGATCCAGTTTATGAACTGGAGCAGGCTGGTTACATCAATATCGCGCGTCAACTGAAAGGGAATAAAGCTTATTCATATGTCTACACGGGTTTGGCCGGTAGTCTCGATCATGTGATGGTCAGTTCCTCCTTGGCGAATAAAATAGTTGATGTAACCGACTGGCATATTAATGCAGATGAACCGCGTGCATTAGATTACAACGAAGAGTTTAAAACGCCTGAGCAAGTCGCGAACTTCTATTCACCTGCGGCTTACCGAGCATCCGATCATGATCCCATCGTGGTAGAAATTGACTCGAGCACGCAGCACAATCAACCTGGTGAGACATTCGTTTATGAAAACCTTTCAGGTGCTCGCAGAAGCTGGACAGACTTTCCTGTTGCAATTCCTGCTAACAGTGACTCATTACAAGTCACACTAACGGGTGGCTCTGGTGATGCAGACCTGTATGTTATGTATATCGCGTTGCCGGATCGAAGCAACTTTGACTGTCGTTCTTACAACAATAATAACGAGGAAGTCTGTACCCTCACAAATCCTCAGGCAGGCGAATGGTATGTCAGCTTGTATGGATTTAAAGACTACTCAAATGCGACTCTAACCATCAGTATTCAATAGCCATTATTGATACAAAAAGCCCGCAGTTAGCGGGCTTTTTTTACTTGAGAGCTATCAAATACTGTTATGGTTAAAGATCGACCTGTTATTTTTACAACACCTGGACGGGAAGATTTATCAAACTCCCAGCTGAATCTATCAACACCTATACCGTAATTATCGAGCTGTTCTTTAATACTTTTATGTTTTTTTATGTAGTCCAACTTTGAATTAAACTTATCTATATCAGACTTGTATCCATACGAAGAAAGAGTAATTGTTCTTTTTTTATAAGTGTAATCATTTTGAAGTAGAGAAGAATGAGGAAATTCAAGCGCGATATCCCAAGGAATGCTATCACCATATTTTACCGAAAATTGATTAACTATACTTTGGTAGTCATAGCTTTTAGAAAAAGGGATTGAAACCTCCCAGATAGGGATTTCAGCTTTGAGAAACTCCTTGTTCTGTTTTACTGGGTTATTCAGATAATAGAAAAGCATATATCCTTTTGGAGCCGAAACTTCTGGAATAATACTATCATGGGAAGTAAAGAATCTGGAAAGTGCTTTTAGTAAAGTTTGGCTTGAACCTATCCCGCAGCCTTCGATAATGATTTTAGGGGCTTGTGAGTAGACCGTTTGCTTGATCAGGGGGCTTCTATCGTCAAGGAACTGCAACAGAGTTGAACTTGTGGTTTTGTGACTAGAATGTTCTGTAATCGGAATGCTGAGACCTGACCAATGGGATGCATGTGAAACCAGTACAATTGAATGAACCTTTCTCTTTTGATTATTTACAACCTCCACAACTTGTTGCAAAGAGTCAACATTACGAATAATGATTAAATTGGGATTTGTAGTTTGCCTAGAACGATAGTAATTAAATGCAGATTGATAAAACCCTTGATTTATTGAACTCTCACTTTTGAAGATAAAAACGAGCTGTAGCCTTTCAGCTCCTTTACTGAAAGCTGAAAGGCTGGTTGTGACTAGTAATATAAGTAGAGAAAATACTAGTTGATATTGTAGAAGCTTTCGCATGTGCTCGTGGCATCTTTTACTAATTTATAGTGACGTACTTTTCCATCAAAGTTAATCACTATATTCTTGAGTTGTTTTAACATATCAAAAAGCTTTGGATATTGATTTTTGATACAGGAGAGATTATCAGGGTTTAATTCCACGATTTTTTCGATTGATGCTTTTTCGAACCCTTGTTCAGTCCAAACGTTTCCATGCAGAGAAAAAGTACGTGAATGTATTACTATTGTATCTACCTCAACTCTACTTATCGGAAGCTCAACCTCCGACTCATCGAAACCAAGTCCTATAGATGGCTCTTGAGCTGGCAGGTTCTCAGAAACCTTCTCAAGTTCACCATTTGGATTTCTGATAACTTCGTCAACTGCAACAAAGGAAGTATAAGCTGTAAGCAAATTGTACTTTAGACCTAAAGCAATAATGGATGCTCTAAGCTCATCAGTGGTTCCAGTCACTTCGTCGTAATCTGACAAGGTTTTCAGTCGCTCTCTTGCCCACAGGTATTTGATAGCTTTGTTGTTTTCATTTGGAATTTTGTCAGCAGAGATGGTTTTAGAGTATCCACTATTGTAAGTTACTCCATCAATTATTACTGGCTCTGATAAATCGCCTTTCCACTTCCCAAGGATAATCAGTGGCCTTTGAGTAAATATATCAGGATAGGTATCATTGATGAGGTCGTATACTTCCATGCTCCCAAAGTCGACTTCAATATTGGATAATAGTGGTTGGCTAATATAATCCACAAAAAGGGTGACCATGCTATTAATGTCTTTGTCGGAACTAATTAGAATTGGGTCCGTTTGACCAATTCTAGCCAATCCTTCAATTAAGTATTCATTTGAGCCATAACCTTTTTGATCAAAAACACCAAAAGAAAAAAGATTTGCTTGTCCAAGATTGCTTCTAACAAGATCGAAAGCTTCCTTTTCTACATCTACTAAACCATCTGTCATAACGACAATTGATCGGTTAAAACCTTCTGGTTTTTCTGCACTCAACGCTTTATCTAATGCCGGCAAAATTTCTGTTCCACCATAACCTCCTGCCTGTTCAATAAAGGAAAATGCCTGATCTAAAGTACTATCATTGACCGGTAACGATTGATCCGCTAGCGATGCAGTTCCTCCTGCAAATTGGTATATATTGAATCTGTCTTGTGGTTTAAGTTTATATAGTAGTTCAGCCATCATTTTCTTGCAGGTTTCTGTTGGCATTCCACCCATTGAACCTGAAACATCAACAATAAAAATATATTCTCTTGGGAAGGTGTCTTCTACTCTAGGTTGTTTGGGTGGTTGTGTCATGAGCATGAAGTATTTTTCTTTACCATCATCATATACCTGCAGGCCACTATTGAAGGAATCGCTTCTCAAACTGTAGTCTAAAATAAAAGGTTGCTTAGAATCGGTAAATGATGAAGTAACAGTTGTGCTATAAAAGCTGTTTTTTATTGTAGAGTCATGATGTTGTGTTGACACATCACTTACGGGAAGAGCTGAATAGATATCAACAGTTATAGAGTTTTCGAAGTCTTTAGGGATTGCTGTAGTACTGGCATCACCATATTTCGGGCCTATCGAAACTGGTAACTGAAATCTATAATTACCGTTCTGGGTCACCAATTGTTCAACATAGTTCAGCTCGACCTGTATCTCATCCCCTGGAAGGATATTGGCAACGTTCATGGTAAAAACATTTGGCCCCTCTTGGACCAGCAACGACGCACTCTTACCTTCACTCTTAGCAGCTTCATAAGTCTGTCTAGCTTGAGCTTTTTCCTGTATTTTGGCTTTAGTTATTCTGCCATTAACATTGAGGGTAAGCCCGTATACAGCAGCAGAAGGAGAAGCAGGGAAAACGTAAACTGCTTCGATGGGGGTATTCCCCTCATTTTTATAGAATTGAGTAATGGATACGTCAGCAATTATGCCGACAATTTCAGCATTAACTTCTGTCTTATACAGATAGAGCTGTTGCTGTTCTGCTTGAACTCTCATGTAGGGAGATTCTACATATTGATGTTCAAAAATACTGGCTAGTGCTGATTGTGAAGATAATAAAAGTATGAAAACAGCTAGAACTATTCTTATCATTCTTATTCCCCTAATGTTTATATTATTGTGAGCCTTAGTTATAACTTATAACTAAGGCTCAATCTAGAGGGGGTATTACTTCAACATCGGTTTCAGGTATTTTCCGGTATAAGACTGTTTGATTTTGGCTACGTCTTCCGGTGTTCCTGTAGCAATTATCTGCCCACCTTTGCTGCCACCTTCAGGGCCGAGATCGACAATCCAGTCGGCGGTTTTGATGACGTCGAGGTTGTGTTCAATAACCACTACTGTGTTGCCGTGATCGCGCAGGCGATGCAGGACTTTCAGTAGTTGGTTAACATCGTGGAAGTGCAAGCCGGTGGTTGGTTCATCAAGGATGTACAAGGTTTGTCCGGTGTCGCGTTTGGATAGTTCGCGCGATAATTTGACGCGCTGTGCTTCACCGCCCGATAGAGTGGTTGCCGCTTGACCGAGCGTGATGTAAGACAGACCAACGTCCATCAGAGTTTGCAGCTTGCGGGCAACGGCTGGAATCGGATCAAAGAACTCACGTGCATCTTCAACGGTTAAATCCAATACCTGGTGAATGTTTTTTCCTTTGTATAAAATTTCCAGCGTTTCGCGGTTGTAGCGTTTGCCTTTACACACATCACAGGCTACATAGACATCCGGCAAGAAGTGCATTTCAACTTTGATCACGCCATCGCCCTGACAGGCTTCGCAGCGCCCGCCTTTGACGTTAAAACTAAAGCGGCCCGGCTTATAACCGCGAGTGCGCGACTCTTGGGTTCCTGCAAATAGTTCACGAATCGGTGTGAAAATACCGGTGTAGGTTGCTGGGTTTGAGCGCGGTGTTCGTCCAATAGGGCTTTGGTCAATATCGACGACTTTATCAATGTGATCGAGACCTT
The DNA here is from genome assembly GCA_026195755.1 of Kangiella sp. Taxonomy (GTDB): domain Bacteria; phylum Pseudomonadota; class Gammaproteobacteria; order Enterobacterales; family Kangiellaceae; genus Kangiella. The sequence goes on from JAPHRL010000264.1 coordinate 8,305, forward strand.
GTATCTCTTTATAGGGTTTCGGTTGCAGGCTGGAGCGATTGATGTCGCGGGCAACGATGGGATACAGCGTATCGTTGATCAGGGTTGATTTCCCTGAGCCTGAAACGCCGGTAACACAGGTCAAAAGGCCAATCGGAATTTCTAGATTGACTTTATCAAGGTTGTTGCCTGTTGCGCCGAGCACTTGAATGGTTTTCTTGGCATCATAGGGCGTGCGATTTTCGGGTACTTCAATTTTCAGTTTGCCGGTCAGGTATTGAGCGGTCAAAGAGCCTTTGGCTTTTTTAATATCTTCGAAGGTACCTTTAGCGACGATTTCACCGCCGTGGACACCGGCACCGGGACCAATATCGACAATATAGTCAGCGGCGCGAATCGCATCCTCATCATGCTCCACAACGATCACAGTGTTACCCAGATCACGCAGATGCGTCAGCGTCTGTAACAGACGATCATTGTCGCGTTGATGCAAACCAATCGAAGGTTCATCCAGAATGTACATAACGCCGACCAGGCCTGCGCCAATCTGGCTGGCTAGACGAATACGTTGTGCTTCACCGCCCGACAAAGTATCAGCGCTTCGTTCCAGCGTCAGATAGTCGAGTCCAACATTGACCAGAAAGCTTAAGCGCTGGCTGATTTCTTTTAGTACTTTCGAGGCAATTTCACCACGTTGACCAGGCAGGTCTAAGGTACTGAAATAGTCATGCGCCTGCTCAATCGACCAGTGAGTTGCTTGCGGCAAAGTGGTGCCATCAATAAATACATTACGCGAGTCTTCATTCAGACGGGTGCCGCCACAAGAGCTACAGGATTGGGTGGTCATGTATTTTTGCAATTCTTCGCGTACCGCGCCCGATTCGGTTTCGTGATAGCGACGCTGCATATTCGGGATAATGCCTTCGAAGCGATGCTTGCGCTGGTATCTGTCGCCGCGGTCGTTGCTGTACTCAAAATCTATTTGCGTTTTACCACTGCCGTATAACACCACGTCCTGTATTTTTTTGCTTAAGCTGCTCCATGGCGCTTCAACGTCAAACTTGTAATGCTTGGCCAATGATTGAAGCATGTGGAAATAATACACATTGCGACGATCCCAGCCGCGAATGGCACCACCAGCCAATGAAATATCTTCATTGGTAATGATTTTTTCCGGGTCGAAGAATTGATCGATACCGAGGCCATCACAAGTCGGGCAGGCACCGGCGGGATTGTTGAAAGAGAAAATACGCGGTTCCAGCTCAGGGATTGAATGACCACAAGTTGGGCAGGCGTACTTGGCCGAAAAGACCATATCTTCCAGACCAGTACCTTCATCCATTGATGCCACGCGAGCAATGCCATCGGAAAGCTCTAGCGCCGTTTCAAATGACTCGGCCAGGCGCTGTTGCATATCTGTTTTCACTTTAAAGCGGTCAACGATGACTTCAATGGTGTGCTTTTTATGCAGTTCCATGGCCGGTGCCGCGGATAAGTCATGCACTTCGCCATTGATGCGGGCGCGAACGAAGCCTTTGGCCTGCAGCTCTTGCAACAACTGAATGTGCTCACCTTTACGGTTCTTAATCACCGGTGCTAATAACATTAGTTTGGAGCCTTCTGGCTGAGCCAATACATGATCCACCATCTGACTGACGGTTTGTGCTTCAAGCGGTAAATGGTGAGTGGGGCAATGTGGCGTACCAACGCGGGCAAATAGCAGACGCAGGTAGTCGTAAA
>JAPHRL010000249.1 GCA_026195755.1 Kangiella sp.
AATTTGGAGCGGGAAACGAGATTCGAACTCGCGACCCCAACCTTGGCAAGGTTGTGCTCTACCAGCTGAGCTATTCCCGCGTCATTTGATGGCGTGCATTTTACTGTGAAATCTTTATGTGTCAACACAAAAAATCAATTTTTTAGCACGCTTTCTGATGCTGATTAAGGCTTGAACAATATGTTCTTTTTTTAGCCTATAATCCTGGTGCCGCGTCAGAAGCTGGTTATTATGCGTCATTCTCCGAGCTTGTCAAGTACGGCCAGGCAGCTTTTAAATAACTAAACATTGACCATAATGTCAGCAACGCTGATAGCCAGATAAAGACGAAGCCGAAGGTCTTAGGCAGACCGAAGACGCTGGGCGGCGCCAACAGAAATAAGAAAATCGCGAACATCTGGCTTAGAGTTTTAAGTTTTCCAATCACAGACACACCAACCACCGCACGATTACCCACTTCGGCCATCCATTCGCGTAATGCCGATATGGTGATCTCGCGGCCAATAATGACCATCGCAGGAATCGCCAGTAATAAGCTCCCTTCTCTCTCGACTAGCAGGATTAGGGTTATTGCCACCATCAGTTTATCGGCAACGGGATCAAGAAATGCCCCGAATGGCGACTCAATATTCATGCGACGCGCTAAAAAGCCATCCAGCCAATCAGTCGCAGCCGCGAAACAGAAGATGCCTAAAGTTATCCAGCGTGCAACTGAGCTATCGATATAAAAGAATATGACAAACAGCGGGACCAATAAAATTCGAAAAGCAGTAAGTACGTTGGGTAAATTCCACATGGTGACTTTCTTGTTCCTGATTGATTGTTATTAACGACATCATTGTAGCGGATTGTTTTTAAGAAATACCGCTAACTATGCAAATAATCATAAATTTTTTGCGCCAGAGACATGCTGACACCCGGCGCACCAGCAATATCTTTAACGCTGGCTTTCTCTACTTCTTGCCAGCCACCGAAGTGCCGTAATAATGCCTGACGCCGCTTAGCACCGACGCCAGGGATTTCTTCGAGCAAAGACTTGGTGGCTGACTTCTTACGTTGATGACGGTGTTTAGTAATCGCGAAGCGATGCGCCTCGTCGCGAATATGCTGAATAAAGTGCATCGCCTTGGAGTCATCGTCCAACAATAACGGCTGATGCTGGCCCGGAAACCAGATCTGTTCCATACCGACTTTGCGATCGCTACCTTTCGACACGCCGATAAGATAACTCGACTTTAGCTCCAGCTCATTAAAAACTTCTTCAGCCTTGGCCAGCTGCCCTTTCCCGCCATCGACAATAACCAGGTCAGGCAATGCCTGCTGTTCGTCCTTAAGGCGCTTGTAGCGACGGGTCAGGGCTTGCTGCATGGCGGCATAATCATCGCCGCCGGTAATCCCCGAAATATTAAAGATGCGATAGTCAGCTTTCTTGGGGCCATTCTCGTCAAAGACCACACAGGACGCCACCGTTTGCTGGCCCTGCGTATGGCTGATATCAAAACACTCCACATGTTTCGGCATATGCTCCATTTGCAGTGCTTTTTGCAGATCAAGCAAGCGCTGAGTGAAATTGGATTTACTATTAAGCTTAGCTCGCAGCGAATGCTCAGCATTCTTATTGGCAAAGGTTTGCCATTCTTTAACCTGCCCGCGGCTGGCCTGACGAATGGTAACCTTATTACCACGCTGCTCACCAAAAGCCTCCTGTAAGGCCTCGATATCCTCCGGCAGATTTTCAATCACCACCTGCTTCGGAATTTCCGCACCAGACAAATAATAAAATCCGAGGAAGGTCGATACAATTTCCTGTAAATCGCTGTGCTTTGGCACTTTCGGGAAATAGGTTTTATTACCGACAATCATGCCCTGGCGGATGAAGACCAACAAAATACAACAAACGCCGGATGCATACGCCACGCCAATCACATCCAGATCCGACGCGGTACCGCTAATCACCTGTTGCTGCATGACATGACGCATCTGTTTTATTTGATCGCGATAACGCGCGGCCAACTCAAAATCCAGCTCCTGACTCGCCACATCCATCTTCTTCTGTAGCCGCTTAATGACCTGCTCGCTTTTGCCTTGATAAAACAGCTTCACGTTCTCAACATCCTTGGCGTAATCTTCTTTCGAAATATAGTCCACGCAAGGCGCAGTGCAGCGCTTAATCTGATACTGCAAACAGGGGCGTGAGCGATTAGCGAAATAACTGTCTTCGCACTGCCGAATCTGGAAGGTCTTTTGAATCAACGACAAGCTCTGGCGCACTGCGCTGGAGCTGGGGAAAGGCCCAAAATAGTCACCCTTTTCTTTTTTAGCACCACGATGATAGGCCAGCCGCGGAAAATCTCCCGCTGACAAAAAGACATAAGGATAAGACTTATCATCACGAAACAGGACATTAAAACGCGGCTTGTACTTTTTGATCAGATTATTTTCGAGCAGTAGCGCTTCGGTTTCAGTTTCCGTCACCGTGGTGTGGATGTCTTCGATGTAAGTAACCAGCAGTTCAGTTTTAGGCGATTGATACTGACGGGTGAAATAACTTTTAACGCGATTGGAGAGGTTCTTGGCCTTGCCGACATAAAGGGTTTCGCCATCTTTGCCCAGCATCTGATACACGCCAGGCTTATGGCTCAGGTGAGCAAGAATTTTTTTAATCTGAGGTTTAATGGAAGGTAAATTATCGTCCGCAGGACTCATGAGGCTCTCGGTTGCTTATTGACTACTGGGACTCGATCACTTTGTAACGAAGCGCCATATGCGTGAGGCTGACATCATTCTCAACACCCAGCTTTTCAAACAATCGGTAACGGTAGCTGTTCACCGTCTTAGGACTTAAATGCAACTTATCGGAAATCGACTGGACTTTTTCGCCGCGCGTGATCATCAACATGATCTGCATTTCGCGTTCGGACAAGGTGCTAAAAGGATTATCTTCCGTTTTGCTAAACTGGCTTAGC
>JAPHRL010000191.1 GCA_026195755.1 Kangiella sp.
CATTTGCGTTTGGTGCAGGCAGTAGTCCAGCGACCATTGCACTATCTCGCGGTCATGAGCAGGGCGACCTTTGTCTTCATAGAATTTCAGGACAGAGGAGGCGATATACATATAACTCAACATGTCACCTAAACGACCAGAAATCATTTCGCGACGCTTGAGTTCGCCACCGAGCACACCCATTGTCACGTCAGACAAGAAGGCTAGCGTACTGGAGAAGCGAGTCAGCTGTTGGTAATAACGACCAGTAAAGTCCGATTTCGGTTTGAATACCAGGCGACTGCTGGTTAAACCAAGCCAGAAGGTACGGAGCTTGTTACTGGCTGCAAAACCAACGTGAGCAAATAAGGCTTTATCAAAGTCTTTAACGGCCTGTTTGGTGTCTGGGTTTTGAGTCGCAGCAATTTCTTTCAATACATAAGGATGGCAGCGAATCGAGCCTTGACCATAAATGATCAGGCTACGTGTCAGGATGTTCGCACCTTCAACGGTGATCGAAATGGGTGCGCTTTGATACGCTTTGGCCATGTAGTTTTTTGGCCCCATGATGATGGCTTTACCGCCATGCACATCCATACCATCGGTCGCAATTTCACGTGACATATTGGTGGTATGGCATTTTACGATGGCTGAAGCGACCGATGGTTTTTCACCGGTATCAATACCGGCAGCGGTGAAGGTGCGAACCGCATCAATCAGGTAGGTTTTACCGGCAATACGCGCTAAGGCTTCCATCACGCCTTCCATGTAACCAACTGGAACTTTAAATTGCTTGCGAATGCGAGCATAAGCGCCGGTGGTATATGCAACGGCTTTAGAGCCACCGGTAGCACCTGAAGGCAATGAAATCGCACGACCTGCAGACAAGCAATCAACCAGCATACGCCAGCCGATACCGGCGTTTTTAGCGCCACCAATGATGTAGTCCAGCGGTACGAAAACATCGTTACCGGTTGTTGGGCCATTCTGGAATGGGGTGCTGATTGGGTGATGGCGACGCCCGAAGTTAACCCCGGGCGTGTCAGTTGGGATCAGGGCGCAGGTAATGCCTAAATCTTCTTCATCACCGAGTAATCCGTCAGGATCGTATAATTTAAAGGCTAAGCCGAGCAGGGTAGCGACAGGTGCAAGGGTAATGTAACGCTTGTTCCAGGTCAGACGCATGCCTAATACTTCTTCGCCATTCCACTCGCCTTTGCAGATGATGCCTTTATCGGGAATTGCCCCAGCATCGGAACCAGCTTCCACTGCCGTCAATGCAAAGCAAGGGACTTCTTCGCCACTAGCTAAGCGTGGCAAATAATGTTTCTTTTGTTCTTCGGTGCCGTAATGTAGCAATAGTTCAGCAGGGCCCAATGAATTAGGCACTGATACAATGCTGCCGACGGTGGCACTACAGGAATTGATTTTGGTCAGGACTTGCGATTGGGCATAGGATGAAAAACCCAAACCGCCGTATTCTTTAGGGATGATAAAGCTGAAGAAGCCGTTCTTTTTGATGTATTCCCACATTTTAGGTGGCATATCACGGTCATATTCCGAAATAGTCCAGTCATCAATCATTTTGCACAGTTCTTCAACTGGGCCATCAAGATAGGCTTGTTCTTCCTCAGATAACTTGGCCGGGGGCACATCATGCAGGCGCTTCCAGTTTGGCTTGCCACCAAACACTTCCGCTTCCCACCATACAGTACCAGCGTCCAGCGCTTCTTGCTCGGTGTCGGAAATAGTTGGCATGATACCTTTAAATACTTTCAACAACTTGCCGGAAATGATTTTGCGAATTGGCTTGAGGTTCAAAGGGAGCGTGATGGCAAGGAAGATAACCCAATGTACATAAGGAACTGAAACTTGAAGGCTATAAAGCACCAGTATGGCTGCCAGGATTAACGTTGTTACCAGCAGGGTTAGTCGGTGGTATAGCGTGATGGCCAGTGCCACTATCAGGACTAACGTGAGGATAAGCAAATTCATGGAATAACCTACCTTTTTGACTTGTTTATGTCGATACCCGAATCGGCATCGATAAATGGCAATTTATTGCAACTAGAATAACACATCGTACCAGTTTTGCTAGTGTGATTTTTTGTTTCAAAGTTTGTAACTGCTTGAACTCAAAGAGTAGTTGTAACAATATAGGCGTGAACGAAATATAAAGATAAATTGAGGAGCGGGAAATGAAGCGTTTAGCTGTAGCTATCATCCATGGGATAGGTTCTGAGAAGGAATTTTTCTCTATTGAATTAAAACACCGAATTGTTCAGGAGTACCTGAAAGGTGATCCTGAAAACCGTATGGAAGATGACTTGTTATTCCATGAGATTTACTGGGGCGATTTGGTCAAAGACGAACATGGCGAGCTGCTCCGGCAGTTAGATTATCGTGATGAGTTGACTTATAAGGGTGTTCGTAACATGTTTGTCGACTTTATGCGTTTAGGCCTGAGCTACCGCAAGGGGAGTGACAGTGGTCTGTATGAAGCCATTCATGGTCGAATTAAAGAGAGCATGGCCAAGTTTGCGACTCATCGCCATGTCGATACCGATTCAACACCTTTAGTTCTTATGGCGCATTCATTCGGCTCAGTGATGATGTCTGACTATATTCACGATTTAGCAAACGATAGCGCAGATTTGAGTCCATTTGAGAGCTTCCAGACGTTGGCCGGAATTATAACCTTTGCCAGTCCGCTTGGCGTTTACTCTGCGCATCACGATGATTTCCATGGTCCTATGCCGAAAGTGGGCCAGGCTTTAGAAGAAGGTCTGCAAGATCGCGTTAAGTGGCTTAATTTCTATGACAAAGATGATGTGGTGGCATATCCACTGAAAAACGTCAGCGAAGACTATAACCAGGCAGTTGATGAAGATATTGAAATCAACGTCGGTAGTGCGGCAACTTCTTGGAATCCAGCCTGTCACACCGGCTACTGGGAAGATAAAGACTTCTACAAGCCTGTTGCAAAATATCTTGGTGAAGTTCGCGCGCCACATGAGTTCTGGAAATTGTCATAGTCAGTAATTTAAGCGACAATAGCGACATCGTTTATTCAAGCTCCTGTTAGTTATCGATATCATTCGGTCATTAGCAGGAGCCTGTTTATTTAAGCTATGACTGTTTGCTGAGTGTTTATCGTCTTTTATGTCAAAACAACCAACTGTTTCTAAAAAGCCTGCCTCTGATAAGTCTTCTACTAATAAGCCTTCGATTCAAACTCTGATCACTGAACAGGTGACTCAATGTCAGCTTGTGGATCAATTTGAGCTGAACAAACTGAAGTCCATCATCACCAAGCGACAAAAAAGTGATCAGCCAGTCAGTAAGCTGATCAACAAAGCCGAACACATTCTTCAAGACTCAAAACAGATTGTAGAGAAGCGACAAAAACTGATCCCAACTGATATCGAGTTCGATATGGCCTTGCCTGTTTGTCAGGCAAGGGATGATGTGCGAAAAGCGATCGAAGAGAATCAGGTGGTGGTGATTGCAGGCGAAACCGGTTCGGGAAAAACCACTCAGCTGCCAAAAATATGTCTCCAGCTTGGTTTGGGTGTTTATGGCAAGATTGGTCATACGCAGCCGAGACGAGTAGCTGCAACCAGCGTCGCACGACGAATTGCCGAGGAATTAAAAACTGAGCTGGGAGAGTTGGTTGGCTATAGCATTCGTTTCAATGACCAGTCTAATCCGGTCACACCTGTGCGCGTCATGACTGATGGTATTCTGCTCAATGAAATCACTCATGATCCTTTGTTGCGCCAATACGATACTTTAATTATTGATGAGGCTCACGAACGAAGCCTAAACATTGATTTTTTGCTGGGTTACGTCAAAAACATTCTACCTAAACGCCCTGACTTAAAAGTTATTATTACTTCGGCAACGATTGATGTTGAGCGTTTTTCCAAGCACTTTGCGATTAATGGTAAGCCTGCGCCGATTCTTGAAATCAGCGGTCGCACTTATCCGGTTGATGTCTGGTATCGCCCTGACGATGAAGAGAACCCAAGCCCGCAAGTTGAGCGTATTGGTCATGCCGTTGATGAGTTAATCAGCTTTGCACCGGGCGATATTTTGATCTTTTTGTCAGGCGAAGCCGAAATTCGAGAAACTGCTAAGTTACTGCGCAAAGAACGCTTTCAAGCTTGTGAAGTGCTGCCTCTCTATGCGCGGTTGTCGATGCGCGAACAGGAAAAGATATTCCATCCGTCTGGCGGCAAGCGACGAATTATTTTGTCGACCAATGTAGCTGAGACTTCGGTGACGGTTCCTGGCATTCGATTTGTCATTGATCCAGGCTTTGCTCGGATCAGTCGTTATTCGGTACGCAATAAAATTCAGCGTTTGCCAATTGAGAAAATTTCTCAGGCCAGTGCTAATCAGCGAAAAGGTCGCTGTGGTCGTGTTGCTGACGGGATTTGTATTCGTTTATATGAAGAGGAAGATTTTTTAAATCGTCCAGAGTTTACTGATGCGGAAATATTACGCACCAATCTGGCAGCTGTTATTTTGCAGATGAAACAGTTGGGCTTGGGTGATATTGAAGAGTTCCCGTTTATTGATGAACCTGCAGCAAAACAAATCAGCGATGGTCTGAATTTGTTGTCTGAATTGCAAGCGGTTGACGGGAAGAAGCAGCTAACAAATATTGGTCGTAAGATGGCGCGACTGCCGATTGAACCGCGACTGGCTCGTATACTGCTTGCCGCAGAAGACGAGTCTTACATTCGGGAAGCACTCATTCTCGCAGCTTTTCTATCGGTTAAAGATCCTAGAGAGTGGCCTTTCGAGAAAAGAGAGCTGGCCCAGCAGAAACATGCCAAATACAAACACCCACAATCTGATTTTATTGCGATCATTAACTTGTGGGATCATTTGCACAAGCAGCAGGAAGATTTAACCAACAACGCTTTTCGTCGTTATTGTCAGGAAGAGTTGATTAACTTCAATGGTTATCGAGAGTGGCGCAGTACTTATCGCCAGTTGAAGAGCTTAGTTAAATCAGCACATCATCAGACACAAAAACAGTCTGAGCCCGTTAATCCGGATGACAAAGTATATTACGCCAAACTTCATTCGATTCTGTTAACCGGCTTACTGAGCTTTATTGGCCAAAAGGATATTGAAAAAGGCTATTTAGGAACTCGTCAGACACGCTTTATCATTCATCCTCAGTCTGCGAATTTTAAAAAGCAGCCGCCGTGGGTGATGGCTTTTGAGATTGTCGAAACCACGCAGAATTATGCACGCTTAACCGCTATGATTGAAACACCATGGATTGAGACGATCGGCAAGCATCTGATAAAAAGTCACTACTTTGATGCCCATTGGGAAAAAAAACGTGGCGCAGTGGTTGCCTCATTGCAGCAAACGTTATTGGGTTTAAAAATTGTTTCTAACCGAACCGTCGATTATTCCTCTATTGAGCCTGAGCTGTGTCGTGAATTGTTTATTGTGCATGGCCTGGTTCGCAGAGAGCTTGAGCCAAGACATTCGTTTCAGCAGGAAAATGAGCAGTTATGGCTCGATGTCGAACAGGAAATTGCTAAAGCCAGGCAGGCAGACATGCGTACGGATGAGCGTGATCTGGTTGCATGGTTTGATAAACGTCTACCTGAATCAATTTGCAATGTTAAACAGCTTAATCAATGGCTCAAGAAAAATGCTAAGCAGAATAATCAGCTACTGACTCTTAATAAAGATGTCTTATTTAAAGCAGAGGAGCAGGACGCCAGCCTTTATCCTGAAACTATTCAAGTAAAGTCGATAGAGTTACCCTTGTCGTATCATTTCGAGCCGGGACATCCACAAGATGGGGTGACGGTTAAGATTCCACAATCGCTCAGTAATCAATTTAAAGATTCAGACTTTGAGCGACTGGTTCCTGGCTTGCTGGAAGAAAAAATCGAGTTTATGTTGCGAGCATTGCCAAAGCGGTTCCGCAAAAACTTTGTGCCGATTCCACAGTTTTCCCAAGCATGTTATGAGCAGGTACTGGAGCAACAGGGCAGTTTGACCGATATTATCAGTAAGCATCTATTTAAAATGACAGGTGTGATTTTACCTAAAGAGGCCTGGCAGGAACTGAGTTTGCCAGAGCATTATTTAATGCGTTTTGAAATCGTTGGTGATAATGGCAAGGTGCTTAGCAGCAGTAGAACCCTTGAGCAGTCACAAGAGTTAAAGCAAGTTAAAGTTAGTACTAAGAAAAGCCAAAAGAAAAAAGAAGAGACTTTCACCAGCTGGCCGGAATCTTATGCGAAAGAGGGCGTATTTGAGGAGGCGGGTACTAAAATTCCGGTTACTTATGCGTTGGAAGATGGGGACGATAAAGTGCGAATCCTTGCCGTGGTTAACAAGCGACAGGCGGAAAATGTTCATGTTCGTGGTGTATGCCGATTATTAGCGCTTGAAAAGTCACAGTTGCTCAGTTATCTCAAAAAGAAGTATCACAACAAGCAAAAATTAACTCTTTCAGTTAGTACTTTGACCAGTGTCGACGACATAATCGACGATGCGGCTATGGCTTCCTTAAAAGATCTGGTTCAAATACATATTCCTTATGACAAATCATCTTTTGCTGAACTGTCCCAAAATATGGAAAAAGAATTAGTTCCAGCAACCACAGAGTTATTAGATGATCTCGTTAAGGTATTGCAATTAAGATCCAGCATATTGGCGCAGGCTAAAGGTTTGGGTAAAACTTTGGCTAGCACTAGAAAAGATATAACTAATCAATGCAATTATCTGTTCCAACCAGGTTTCTGCTTTAGGTTTGGTACAGAGAAGATTAAAGATTTTAAGCGTTATCTATCTGCAATAGAAAAGCGCATAGAGCGAGCAAAGCTAAATCCTCTAAAAGAAGCTGAATCACTGATTGTTATTTCTGACTGGGTTGATGTGCGTGAAAGTTTAGCGCAAGATCAAGCAATTCCAACATTTGAAGTGGACGAGTTTAACTGGATGCTTGAAGAATTCAGGATTTCCTTATTTGCTCAAGGGCAGAAAACACGCTTTCCTATTTCAGCAAAGCGATTACAGAAGTTTATCGATGACCTGGAGAAGCAATACTATTAGATTGTTTCAAACTTAGTACGGTTGTGAAGACTACTGGAAAGGTTATTCTTTTGCAGGCTGAGGCTCTTCGGGTGTAATAACCACCTTGTTACGACCAGTTTCTTTAGCTTCATAGAGACATTGATCGGCAATTTCAATCATACTGTCAAGAACGTGATGATGATTGATGTTGACACCGATACTGATGGTAACCTTGACTTCCAGGCCATCCACATCAATTGCTGTATTCTCAACTCTCTTAAGTAGTTTGTTAAAGAATATTTCTGAGTTTTCACGGTTGATCCCCACCATATACATGCAAAATTCTTCGCCACCAAAACGCGCTACCACGTCTGACTTTCTTACAGAGCTTTCAAGAATTTTAGCAATTTCGGTCAGAACAGCATCGCCAACCTGATGCCCGTAGTTATCATTGACTTGCTTGAAATGATCGATATCGACCAATGCACAGGCTACTGGTGTAGAGTGTCGAACTGCTGAATTATGCATCACTTCAACCAGCTCGTAGAAGTGTCGGCGATTGTTTAGCCCGGTCAGATAATCCTTGGTTGCGGCAGTAGTTAGCTTTTCATATTCAATGACTCGACTGGTATTAACTGCAACCCGCAAATAAAACTCTTCCGCTAAAAACGATTGCTTAATAATGAAATCGTCAGCACCTAACTTTAGAAAGTTAGCAGACATTAACACATCATCTCGCGCTGACATGCCAATAATCGCCAATTCCTGTTTACTATAGAGGCGGCGAATGCTTTTGGTTAAATCGTAACCATTCATGGCTCCCATATCATAATCCGTAATGACCATTTTGATATCATGGTGCTGCTTTAAGTGCTCAAGGAGTTTCTGGGGGTCGCTAAACAGCAGGGTTTGATATTTATGAACGCTGAGCAGGGTACTCATTATTCGTAGACTGGTCTTTGAATCGTCGGCCAAAGCGATCTTGATGCTAGGGTTGATCTGTAAACGCTGGAGGGTCTCAATAATGTACTCGGTAACATAGTTATCGCTCTTGATAACATAGTCCACGATACGGAATTTCCAAATATAGTTGCGTATTTCAGCAGTGATATCGCTGATTAGAACGATAGTTGGGATCCGTTTTTTCGCCATCAACTGAACGATCTCACCTTCCGGAGCGTCAGGCAAACGGAAATCTACCAAGCAGGCATCGATCTGTTCAATATCCAAGACGTCCAGTAATGCTTCTGCACTTGCATAGGTTCCAACCGACATAACCTGATAATCGAGGCTTTCCGTGATTTTCTTTTCTATTAATGCGCAGAAAAATTTACTGTCATCTACAACGAGTATGCTTTTCAAAGTCTTAGTTTCATTATTGCTATAGTTGCGATTGTATATGAGCTCTTCCTTAAATGCACAGACTGTTACAAGTATAAATTCCTAGCTCACTATCCACACTGTAAAAGGTTTTAGGCACTGGTTAAAAATTAAATGTAAAATTTGCTGGAACATTTCTCATAATAAGAACCATTTCACTGTATCAATCTTCGACACAGTCAAAAGCCTTTCAGTTTTGCGCTGTTACAGGGTGAAACTCATGTTGGTTCTTTCTTTTCGTTATTAGTGGTTATTTTTTCATGTACAAAACAACAAGTTAATGCAAATGTGCATTGCCTGCATGAGCATGCCAAAGATCAGATTCAGCTAAAAAATGCTCATGTAAAAAAAAAGAAACAAGAGTCAATAAATTTAACATTCGAATGCATATCTCCTTGATAACTGTATTAAATTCGGACATTCGACAGTTCTTTTTAATGCCAATATATTACCGTTTGAAACCCTAAATCTGTTATATCGCCTTTCGTTATTTCAAGTCATTAATCTATTGGAGTTCAAAGACGACCTATCAACTTTAGGAGCAGCAGGATCTCGTAACTCAACAGTCTGTAGTCATGTAGCTGTCGACTGCCTGGAGTCTTGGGAGGTTCTTAAACAATGGATGTTCAATGGAGGGAAAATTCATGAACAATATTCTTAAGACATTTAGCAAACTCTTAATAGTTCTTAGTTTGCTTGTGTCAACTCAACTAATCTATGCAGCGCCGAAAATTCACGAGGTGCAGCCTTATCCCTACGAAGCACCGAGTAACTTGGTGATTTGGGGTACTGGTTTTGATGACCCACAAGTTTATTTCGGTACCCATCTCGATCCTTTGGTGGTCAGTGCTGATCAATCGGTTTGTGCTGTGATGTCATTTAATCCAGCTCCGCCACTTGATCCGACAGACTTTCAATGTTTAGTGGTCGATTTGCCTTATGTCAATAACGGAGAGCCGGCTGTTCCTCCTGGTGATTACTTATTAAAGCTAGTTGCTGTTGGAGGCTTAAATATATGCGGTACTAAGCCGAGCTCCCTCACATTTGAATACACTCCATCTGACTGTAGTGGGGTCAACTCACAGGAAACTGCTACCTGCAGTGGTGATATGACTGGTGCCATAGGTGCCACAAGTATCAATACTTTTGGCAGAGATGAAGAAAAATGGAACTATCCCTCAGTCATATATCCAGGAGAAAACGTTACCTTTACTTCAGCTGACAGTAAATGGGGTAACCAGCTAAATGTACATTTTAGTGAGGGTAATCTAATCCAAGACATAGGTCTTCATACCTCGTGTTCTGAACCGATGGTATTGGGTGATTCGTATGGCAGTTTTACGCTGGTAGATTTTGTTGGTGAAGCACGAGGATCAACTGAGGAATACGATCTTTATGATCTTACATTGGGCGGCGTTGGTCCAGCAGGGCCGCAAGGTGATACCGGCCCAGCAGGTCCGCAAGGTGACACGGGTGCCACAGGCCCAGCAGGTCCGCAAGGCGA
>JAPHRL010000235.1 GCA_026195755.1 Kangiella sp.
CCAATCCTAACTCATGACCCTACGGCTCATGCAGAAATGGTTGTCTTGCGGGCTGCCGGTCAAATACTCGACAATTATCGTCTGGTGGATACTACGCTATATGTGACTTTAGAGCCTTGTGCAATGTGCGCTATGGCGATGGTTCATGCAAGGGTGTCAAGGGTGGTTTTCGCAACTACTGACCCACGCACGGGTGCTGCTGGTTCTGTACTTAATATTTTGCAGAACCCAAGCTTTAATCATCAGTGTGAAGTTGAAACAGGCTTGTTACAGGAAGAGTCTAGTCAACAATTAAAGCGCTTCTTCCGTAACAAAAGAGCAGACAAGCAAAATAAATAACCAGTAATTATTTGACTTATCCGTTAGATCACTTATATTTCGCATTATGAATATGACTTTTTCTTTCAAGAAACATACCAAGAAGGCACTTAAAAAACGTGTCCTTTATGGCTGTGGGTGAAAGAAAAGTTACTTTGTTTTCAATTTCAAAACCCGCACAGGACATCCTTTGCGGGTTTTTTTATGGGTCATGATTTTATTTAACACAATTCGCACAACAGATTTGGAGATTAGCGATGACAACAACTAGCACAGTGCACGTTTTGAAATTTGGTGGTACCAGTGTGTCTTCACGCAGCAATTGGGACACTATTGCCAAGATCGTCAAACGAAAACGTGCTAAAGGCATCAAGGTATTTGTTGTACATTCGGCAATAAGCACTGTCTCCAATCGTCTTGAGCAATTGATCGTCCAGGCTATTGATGGTGATTATGCGGAGGGTTATAAGGAGATTGTAACACTTCATAATCAGCTCATTGACTCCTTAGGGGTAGCTGAGAACTTACTTGAAGAAGAGTACCTGTACTTAAAGCGGCTATTGGATGGCATCAACTTGCTGGGGGAGGTAAGTGACCGTACTCGCGCCTTGATTATGGCCCAAGGTGAGCTTTGGGCGACTAAAATTGGTGCAGACTACTTATCCCAAGTACTTGATGATAAGCCATTGTGGTTGGATGCCAGGGATTATTTATACGCTAACCCACAGAGTCAGAATGACTACCTGTCTGCGGGCTGTGTATGCGACCTTGATCAGAACTTAATTAATGCTACTCAAGATGTGCCTGTGGTCATCACGCAAGGCTTTATTGCCAGCAATGGTGAGCAAGATACAGTGTTATTGGGGCGCGGTGGTTCAGATACCTCTGCGGCTTATTTTGCTGCCAAGTTGGCGGCATCAAAGCTTGAAATATGGACCGATGTACCTGGTATTTTCACGGCAAACCCAAGCCATGTACCTAACGCCCGCCTACTGAATCATCTTAATTACGATGAGGCACAGGAGATGGCATCGGCTGGCGCCAAGGTGTTACATCCCAGAGCGATACGTCCTGCACAATTATCGGATATTCCCATCTTTATTCGCTCAACTATAGATTCTGAATTAGCTGGAACTCAAATCCATCATTTTGACAACCGTTGGGGCATGGTCAAAGCAATTACAGCTAAAAATGGAATCACCTTAATATCCATGGAAAGCCAGGGTATGTGGCAACAGGCGGGTTTTTTGGCTGACTTATTTGCTATCTTTAAAAAGCATCAGGTGTCTGTCGATCTGGTCTCGACCTCTGAAACCAACGTTACTATTAGTTTAGACAGTTTGACGCAAGTTGTCAGCGAGCGAAGGCTTAAAAATCTGGTCGAAGAGTTGGCGACTATTTGCCGAGTCAATGTTATGAAAAACTGTTCTGCAGTATCTATTGTTGGTCAGAACGTGCGAGCTATTCTGCATAAAATTGCCCCTGCTTTTGCGATCTTTGAGACCTACAAAGTGTATCTGTTGTCACAGGCTGCATCGGATCTGAATTTAACTTTTGTTATCGATGATGAGCATTGCGATAAGGTTATCGCAGCACTGCATGAGTTACTCATCAGCAACAACCCAAATAGTGAAATTCTTGGCCCGACAGCTAAAGAACTTAAAAAGCCAGCTACAGAAGTTGTTGTAGAAAAGTGGTGGCAGCAGCGACGTGGCGAAATCGAGCAGTGTCTTGAAACACGAGAAAATGCGT
The DNA here is from genome assembly GCA_026195755.1 of Kangiella sp. Lineage (GTDB taxonomy): Bacteria > Pseudomonadota > Gammaproteobacteria > Enterobacterales > Kangiellaceae > Kangiella. The sequence continues at coordinate 2,071 of JAPHRL010000235.1, forward strand.
ATATCTATAATCTTACCGCTGTGGCAGAGAATATTAACAATCTACAAAGCATCAGTGCAGTCGACCAAATTTTCTTTGCGGTAAAAGCAAATAATCACCCACAAGTGTTAACTACGGCTTATGAGCAAGGCATTGGGTTTGAAACTGTATCCATCTTTGAAGTGGAGCGAATTAAAGAATTATTTCCAGCTATTGATACCAACCGAATATTCTTTACGCCTAACTTTGCCTGCCATAACGAATATCAAAAGGCATTGGATTATGGAGTCATGCTGTCACTTGATAGTAGCTACCCTTTGAAGTACTGGGCGAAGACCTTTGCTAATAAAACGATTTTTCTCCGCATTGATCCTAATGTCGGTAAAGGTCACCATGAGAATGTGCGGACAGCCGGGGCTACTTCGAAGTTTGGTATTCCCATTCAGGAGTTAGAAGGATTACTACCCATTATTAAAGAGCATAATATTAAGGTGCTCGGCTTGCATGCTCATGCTGGAAGTGGGATTTTAACGAATGAGCACTGGGCTGAGCATGCTCGTCTGCTGGCAAGTGTTGCCAAGCAGTTTCCTGATGTGAAATATCTCAATCTGGGGGGGGGCTTTGGGATTAAAGAGCGAGCACAACAAACAGAGCTAACGATGGAGCAAATTAATCAAAGCCTGCTAGAAGTAAAAGTACAATATCCAGACTATCAATTATGGATTGAGCCTGGGCGTTATATTGCCGCTAATACTGGTGTACTGGTATCTAAAGTCACCCAAGTTAAACAAAAACAGAATTATTATTACGTGGGTATTAATACTGGTATGAACTCACTGATGCGGCCAGCGCTTTATGGTTCTTACCATAATATTGTAAACTTAAGCAGGATGACCGAAAGTAAAAATCATTTGGCTACGGTTGTTGGCCCAATTTGCGAAAGTACCGACAAGCTAGGTATTGAGATACCGTTTCCTGATACCTTTGAAGGGGACCTGATCCTGATTGAAAATGCTGGTGCATATGGACATGTTATGTCTACCCATTACAACATGCGCTCCCCAGCAGAGGAGCTATGTTTAGCATAATTAAGCAGGTGTTAGACTTTGATGTGATCGACTTTAAAAATTCTTGTTGAGTAGTATGATAAGAGTATGTCATGAGATATGGAGGTGTTTATGGCTCACTCTAAAATGGGTGTCTGGATCGACCATAGAGAGGCTGTGCTGGTCGGAGTTAGTGACAAAGGTATCAGCACACGCTTTTTTCAGTCTGGCGTGGAAGAGCATATAGACGAAAAGCGTGGTTCTCGCTCTGAAACACCCTATGGACCACAGGGCGTGTTTGCTGAAGACAAAGCTGATAGACGGAACCAGCAGATACTTAATCAATATTATTCAGAAGTAGCTAATAGTGTTAATAATGCAAAAAACTTGTATGTCTTTGGCCCTGCTGAAGCAAAACAGGAGTTTGTAAAATATCTAGAAAAGTACTCTCCTAATAATGGCCTTAAAATCGAGGTAGAAGCTGCCGACAAAATGACAGAAACCCAAATCATCGAAACCGTTAAGAAACACTTCAAGTACCGACCAGGTTTGTTTTAGATTATAGATAGCCCCATTTTGAACAACTGTGAACCTTAGGTTGGCAATTAATGTCAGCGCATACCCCTTATATTGAGCTAAGACATGTACAAAATATAGCAATCAAAATCTGTGACCCAAGGGAATCCCTTTAGGGAGATGATTTTGATAAGAATTTTCAGCACAAGGATGTGATGTAAATTCTGGTGCGTTAAGTATTTTGGGAGTGTCGCAGGGAGTCACGCGAAGCGTGGTCTCAATATCGGGGTGGTCTTCTTTTATGAAGTACATCCTGTACTTCACCCTTCGGGCTAGCTTCGCTATTCAAAATCGTTCCAGACGATTTTGTGGTTACTTAGAGCAAGACAAATTTGTCCGGAACAAATTTGAACAGCGGAGTGAAGCGACGCTGGCTTTAGCGGAATACAGGATGTATTCCGTAAAAGTAGCTCGCCGAGTGGCGAAAGAAACAGTAAAGGAATGATTGAAAGAGCATGGAATCCCGCCTTCGCGGGAATGACTAAATGTTTGTAAATGAGTTACCTTGGTTATTGTTGGATAAACACATGGGGATTAGTGAATAAAGTACTCCATCTGAACTGTGGAATCATCTTCCAAACCAGTCCACATTAAACAATAAGTTTCGTCTATTTCGGCAACAAATGTTTTCTCAATGAACTGGGTTTTATGGTCTTCCACCGGATAGGTGACTTCACCGCCCTGGTGGTAGTGGAAGTTGAACCTAACCGGTTTGTTACTCTTAATTATATAGGTAAGTTGCTGACCCTTTTTAAGTTCTGGGCAGGCTTCACCTATTTGACCTTTACCTACTTTAAAGTAACCAAAATGTTTTTGTGGCTCTTCGATAGCCGAAGCAGGGGTACCAATCAGGGTACAGAGAATAATAAGAGAAAAAGTTAGTGATTTCATAGTGATTCCAGTTGCTTGATTTGTTCAGCGACTTTGCTCAAGGTTGACTCAATGTCCTCAAGCTTTTCCTTTTCTTTGTTGACTACTGCTTCAGGTGCTTTGTTGGTAAAGTTTTTGTTAGACAGTTTGCCACTGATACGTTGCTGCTCTTTTCCAAGCTTTTCGATTTCTTTATTCAGGCGAGTCATTTCCTGGTCGACATCAATTAAACCAGCCATTGGAATTAGGATTTCCATTTTTCCAGCTAGCGCAGTGGCGGACATAGGTGCTTCCTGCCCTGCTTGTAGCCATTCAGTTGACTCTAGTTTTGCCAGTTTGCTTAGGAAATTTTGATAATTTTCTAAGCGTGTTTTGTCTTGCTCTGAACCATTACGGAATAAAACTTTAAGTGGCTTACCTGGTGCAATGTTCATTTCGCCGCGAATGTTGCGAACACCAACAATTATGGTTTTCAACCATTCAATATCTTGCTCCGCCTTGTCATCGATTAAGCTCTCCTGATGTTCAGGGAATGGCTGTAACATAATGCTGCTTTGTTCTTTAGTATTGATGCCAGTCAATGGCGCTACTCGTAGCCAGATTTCTTCAGTGATAAACGGCATGAAAGGGTGTAGCAAACGCATTAAGCTTTCGAGCACAGAAACTAGGGTATGACGTGTGCCGCGTTTTTCTGCTTCACTGTATTCATCACCATACAGGATTGGCTTTGACAGTTCTAAATACCAGTCGCAATAGGTGTTCCAGGTGAACTCATAAAGAGCGTTAGAGGCTAAGTCGAAACGATAGTTGGCAACCGCCTTTTCGAACTCGGTAATGGTTTTTTGCAGTTCACTTTGAATCCAGCGATCAGCAACACTTAAAGTCATGTCGTCGCCATTGATACCTGTATCCTGCTCTTCAGTATTCATCAGAACATAGCGAGCAGCATTCCAGATTTTGTTACAGAAGTTGCGATAGCCTTCGACGCGATTTAAATCAAAGTTAATATCACGTGAAGTTGACGCCATGGCGCAAAACGTAAAGCGCATTGCATCAGTACCATAAGGGGCAATCCCTTCTGGGTACTCTTTGCGGGTACGCTTGGAAATCTTTTCAGCATCTTTGGGGTTCATCATACCAGTGGTACGTTTTGCCACTAAAGAGTCGATATCAATCCCGTCAATGATGTCGATAGGGTCAAGCACGTTACCTTTGGATTTGGACATCTTTTGCCCGTGTTCATCACGAATCAGCCCGGTGATATAGATTTCTTTGAAAGGCACTTCGCCAGTGAACTTCAAGCCCATCATAATCATGCGGGCAACCCAGAAGAAAATAATATCGAAACCGGTTACCAGAACACTGGTTGGCAGGAAGGTTTTAAGTTCTGGTGTTTCTAGCGGCCAGCCTAATGTAGCAAATGGCCAGAGGGCAGAGGAGAACCAGGTGTCCAGCACATCAGGATCGCGTGTTAACTCTTGAACTCCAAGGTTATGCTTTTCGCGAACTTCTTCTTCGCTACGTCCGACGTAAACATTACCGTCTTTATCATACCAGGCTGGGATTTGATGGCCCCACCAAAGCTGGCGACTGATACACCAGTCCTGAATGTTTTCCATCCAGTGGTAATAAGTGTTAGACCAGTTATCCGGAACGAACTTAATATCGCCATCTTTTACCGCTTTTAAAGCAGGCTCAGCGAGTGGTGCAATTTTGACGTACCATTGATCCGTTAGATAAGGCTCGATGACCACACCGCTTCGGTCGCCACGTGGCACTTTTAGTTTATGAGACTCAATTTTTTCTAATAAGCCTAGTTGCTCAAAATCTCCAACGATTTTTTTACGTGCCTCATAGCGATCCATTCCGCGATAAGCTTCTGGCGCAGAATCACTAATGTGAGCGGTTGGTGTCAGGATGTTGATCATTTCGAGGTTATGGCGTTGGCCCATCTCATAATCATTAAAGTCATGAGCAGGCGTGATTTTTACGCAACCTGAACCAAAATCTTTTTCAACATAATCATCGGCAATGATTGGGATTTTGCGGTCAGTAAGTGGTAACTGGATGGTCTTGCCGATCAGGTGCTGGTAGCGATCATCATCCGGGTGAACCGCAACTGCAGTATCGCCTAGCATGGTTTCTGGGCGAGTGGTGGCAACCACCAAGTGACCAGAACCATCAGATAGAGGGTATTTCAGGTGCCACAAGTGGCCATCTTCTTCGTGGGATTCCACTTCCAGATCCGATACTGCGGTTAGTAGTTTGGGGTCCCAGTTGACCAGGCGTTGGCCTCGATAGATTAACCCTTCTTCATGGAGACGAACAAAGACTTCAAGTACCGCATTGGATAGGTCATCGTCCATAGTGAAAGCTTCGCGTGACCAGTCGCAGGAATCACCTAGACGACGCATTTGGCGGGAAATAGTACCACCGGACTCTTCTTTCCATTCCCAGACTTTGTCGATAAAAGCTTCTCGACCTAAATCATGTCGGCTTTTACCTTCCTTATCCTGCAAGCGTTCGACCACCATCTGCGTCGCAATACCGGCATGATCAGAACCAGGTTGCCACA
>JAPHRL010000271.1 GCA_026195755.1 Kangiella sp.
AGAAAACCACGAAAAACTCAGTCTTATGAAACCATTACTGCTTGCTGCTTTTTTTTCCATTTTCGCTGGCTTTCCGGCTATTGGGCTCTCTCAGGAAAGTAATACCTCTTTTGACTACTATTTTAACCAAGCTATTGATTTTAGAAAGGATGTTGTAACGCCGAATCAGGTTTTCGGTAATCCTGTCGGTGAATGGCATGTTCGTCCTGACCAGTCGGTATCTTTCTTTAAAGCATTAGCCGAAAGCTCAGAGCGTGTGAATCTGTCCGAAATTGGGCGCACCCATGAAAATCGTCCTCTAATCACCGCCTATATTTCATCGCCTAAAAATCTGGCGCGTTTGGATGAGATTAAAGAGCAACGAAAAAACTTAACTGAGTATCAAGGGCCTGCCATTATCTGGTTGGGTTATTCAGTGCATGGCAATGAGCCGAGTGGCACTAATGCGGCATTGTTGGTGGCTTATCGTTTGGCGGCTTCTGATGAAGCGTGGATTCAGGAGTTATTGGACAATACTATTGTGATGATTGATCCGATGCTTAATCCCGATGGAATGGGTCGCTTTGCTGGATGGGCCAATCGTTACAAAGGTAAGCAACTGGTTGCAGACTCTGAGTCGATTGAGCATAACGAAGCCTGGCCTAGAGGTCGTACTAACCACTACTGGTTTGATTTGAATCGTGACTGGTTGTTGTTGCAACATCCTGAAAGCCAGGCGCGGGTTAAGCATTTTTATGAGTGGCGTCCGCACATTGTTGGTGACTTCCATGAGATGGGAACTAATTCGACCTTCTTTTTCCAGCCGGGCGTACCCACTCGGCAGAATCCTCTAACCTCTGAGTTAAACTTTGAGCTGACCGAAAAAATCGGACGCTATCATGCCAAAGCGTTGGATGCGATTGGCTCGCGCTATTACAGTCAGGAAAGTTTCGACGACTTTTATTATGGTAAGGGATCAACTTTCCCAGACATTAATGGCGGTATTGGCATTTTATTTGAGCAGGCCAGCTCGCGCGGTCACTTGCAGGAATCGGTTAATGGCGATGTCAGCTTTCCTTTTTCTATTCGTAACCAGGTCGCAACCTCATTTTCAACCTTGCAGGCTGGGCTTGAGTTAGGCGATGAGCTGCTTGAATACCAAAAAGACTTTTTCAATCAATGGCCTGCTAAGGCTAGTCAAGACTCAGAAAAAGGTGTGATTTTCAGTTCTAACGATCAGGGGCGTATCAAAGAGTTGTTACGGATTCTAAACAACCATCAAATTGAAGTTCAGCAGCTCGAAGGCCCTAGAAAAATTGCGGGCAAAGAATGGCCAGCTAAAATATCCTATGTTGTGAATTTCAAACAACAGCAATATGGCCTGATTAAAGCTATGTTCGAAACGCGCACCGAGTTTACAGATAATACTTTTTATGACGTGTCGGCATGGACTTTCCCGTTAGCCTTTAACTTTGACTATCATCATTTAAATAAAGATGAGTTGCAGCGTCTGCCTTTGCAGAAGATTCAACTTAATGACTCTCGTTCAAGTGAGTATGTTGGTAGTGATAATCCCGTAGTATTATTGATCGAATGGCAGGACTTCCGAGCAGCTTCAGCTTTAACGCGATTATTAGCTGATAAGATTGATGTTAAATTACTTGAAAAAGGCTCTCGCTTACCGGTCAATGGCGAGCCTCATGAGTTTATGGCAGGTACCTTTACTGTACCTCTACCAGCAGAAGCGGCGGAGCGTGATGCGCTGATCGAACAGGTCAATAATAAGCTGTCAGATCTGGGGCTAACCGTTTATGGCATTGACTCAGGTTATAGCGGGCAGGGGACTGATTTGGGTAGTCCGAATGTGAGTGACTTGGAGATGCCAAAGCCTCTATTGTTGATCGGTGATGGTGTTTATTCTTATGAGGCAGGTGAAGTTTGGCATTTGTTGGATACGCGTCTTGAGTTGCCAGTATCGATGCAGCATGGCGAAGATCTGGGCAAGATAGATTTGTCAGGCTATAGCCATTTGCTGATGGTCAGTGGTCGATATCCTAATCTTGAACCAGAAGAGCTGGAGTACATCAAAGAATGGCTTGGCAAAGGGGGTACTATCGTCGCCACCCGCGGTGCCAATCCTTGGTTGGTCGAGCAGGGGCTAGTCGATTTTGAATTGCTTGAGCCGGAAGTAGCAGAAAGCCAGAATCGTCCCTTTTCAGAGCGTGATGATGCACGTGCCGAACATATTATTGGCGGTGCCATCTATGAAGCTGATATAGATAATAGCCATCCTCTGGCTTTTGGTCTCGAATTAGACAAGTTAGCCTTCACTAAAGCCGGTACTATGGTCTTTAAGCCAGCTACTAAAGATTTTGTCACGGTGGCAACTTATACTGAAAACCCTCTGGTTGCAGGATACTCATCACAAACCAACATTAACCGAATAAAAAATACGCCGGCCATCTTGGCGCAGCGCTTTGGTCGTGGCAGTATCGTTATGTTTAATGATAATCCAAATTTCCGAGGATACTGGCTTGGCTCGATGCGTCCTTATATCAATAGTTTGTATTTTAATAAGGCGCTATAAGAATTTATTCAATGTTTTAAATAACGGTAGGGAATAAGCCCATGTTAAAAGCTGTTCAAGGTCTGATTGGGGGAGTTTGTTTGCTGGCGGTGATGATAACCGCTAATGCGGCAAGCTGGTCTGAAATTGAAAACAAAAGCCGTCGCGTCAATGGCTTTATGCCGATTTACCTCAGCGTCAGTGAGGGTAAGGTTTGGCTGGAGGTCAGTAAGTTTGAGCAGCCTTTTATTATGTATACGGGCCTGCCTTTTGGTATCGGCTCGAACGATATCGGCCTTGACCGAGGGCAATTGGGCGAATCGCGTCTGGTTCAGTTCGAGCGCTATGGCAATAAAGTTTTGTTAAAGCATTTAAACACCCGCTATCGTGCTGATACTGAAAATCCGGCTGAAAAGAATTCGGTTAATGAGGCCTTCGCCAGTTCGGTGCTGCATGGCTTTGAAGTTGAGGCACGTTCGGGTAGTCGTTACTTGATCAACGTGACGCCTTTTTTGCAACAGGATTTGCATGGCGTTAGTGACAGACTGAAGGGAACCAATCAGGGTAGTTTTAGTATCGACCCAAGTCGCTCCGCTTTAGTGGCTGATAAAGTTAAGAATTTCCCTAAGAATACTTTGTTTGAAAGTATCTTAACCTTTAAAGGTAGTGATGCTGGTGATTATGTTAAGCAAGTGGTCCCTACACCGAGCGCTATTACCGTTCACCAGCACGTTTCTTTTGTTGCCTTGCCTGATGATAACTATCAGCCTCGTGTGTTCCATCCGAAAAGCGGCTTCTTTGAATTAACCTATGCCGATTATGCCTCGCCGATTGATCAGCCGATTGAAAAGAAATTAATCTATCGCCACCGGATTGAGCGTGATAAAGACGGCAAGATTA
>JAPHRL010000043.1 GCA_026195755.1 Kangiella sp.
CTTTCTGCGCATAAGTTTCGCAAGCCGTTTGAATTTCTGTTGGAACCGAGATAGCCCATTGGTTGTTGTTAATCATGAAGACAACACCAAGGTTCCAGATGCCAGCCACATTAATGCCTTCATAGAAGTCACCTTCTGAAGTACCGCCTTCACCAATTTCAGTGGCAACCGCACGTTTTTGGCCGCGCATTTGAATCGCTTTGGCAACGCCAGATGCATGAACAATCTGATTAGCAATTGGTACACAGATAGGGAAGTCTTCTTTTGCAACTGAATAATCAGAGCCTGTTTCATCACCGCCCCAGTAAAGTAGGATTTCTTTCATGGTGACGCCGTGTTTTAGCATGGCGCCAGTAGAGCGGTAGTAAGGAATAAGAACATCTTCGGCAGTCATGGCATCGCCATAACCAATGCCGATAGCTTCCTGACCTAATGAAGCAGGGTAGGTACCCATTTTACCAGTACGTTGCAAAGCGTATGCTTTTGCATCAAAAGCACGTAGCAAAGCCATTTCACGGTAAAGTTTACGCATTGTGTCCATATCTTTGGCAAATGCGGGTAGTTTCTGGGTTGGTTTACCCTGAGTATCAAGATACTGGTGGTACTTGATTTCAAAAGAAGCAACAGTTGTAGTCGTCAAGGCTACATTCTCCTAAGGTTACTGGGAAAAAAATTCTGTTCGTTTTAAAGCTCATTGAGCTTTAAAGACTGTTTTCACGCAATCATTTTACTCTTTGATCACAAATAGTCTGATTATACGTGAACTTTCTAGTGTTTCCGTTAACGGTTTATGAAGAGTGGTTTTTAGTCAGCCACTTTATAAAATAAACTTATTTTTTAATAAGTTAGAGCGTCTGCTCGGCCGTTAATTTGAGCATTCCCATGGTTAAAAACAGCTGTTTTCGGAGGCGATTGTACGGATTTTTAAGCCTTTTGTATAGTAAATGCAGTTCTGACCAGTGAAGCATCAGTTTTGTTGTTGATTGCCCATTTATTGATTAGTAAATCTTATCTATGAGAATAGGGAATTTTCTAAAATTCAGAGGGTTAGTGGAATGTGACGAGTTGTTATAGCTAGAATAAGTATCCAAAGTCATGCCTTAATATCCATTTCAAAATAGGCGTGTTCTGGGCAGAAAGCTAGGCCTTTAACGCAGTTTTTATTACACTGCTTCCATTTGCAGGTTTCGAAACTTAAGCCACCATGATTTTGTACCATCAAATCCACTCGGGCTGCTGTAGTTTCAAGCTGTTGCCATTCAGCTTTATCGCTAACTTTGATGCAGATGCCAATTTGATTGGAGCGGGCGATATCAATATGCCAAAGCTGACCACACTCTGGACATTGGTTCAGCCCAGCCCATTGGGATGGGTTCCAGTCCACTTCATCAAACCCATGAAGGGGATGTTGAGGAGTATTGCTGATGATTTCATCATCCCCTAACAGGATGTTAGCTAATTCTGAGCATTGACACATAAACGAGGTTCTGTTGGTAAGTTTGTTTTTGGCGAAGTCTTTTATATCGGATAGTTTGCATGATTGCTACAATAACGACACTTTACTTTAGCAAAACTATTGGACTTCTAACTAAGAGCATTTATGAAAACCAGTGATAGCATCCCAGTAAAATACCGCAAAGATTACAAGCCTTCTACATTCTTAATTGGTGATACACGTTTGAATTTTGAGTTGTTTGATGATTATGCAATGGTCACGGCTCGTTTAAATTTAGAGGCTAATCCTGGTGCCGATCCATCTGACAGTTTGGTGCTGGATGGTGAAGAGTTGGAATTGCTGGAAATTGCTATTAATGGTCACAAGTTAGAACAGTCTCAATACGAGACTGATACTGAGCAGTTGACTGTTTGGCTGGATAAGATACCCCAACTAGAGTATCAGCACAGTCCTTTTGAGTTGACTACTAAGGTCAAAGTTTATCCGGACAGAAATACCAGCCTTGAAGGCTTGTATTTGTCGAGTGGTAAATTTTGTACCCAATGCGAAGCCGAAGGTTTTCGTAAAATCACCTATTATTTAGACCGCCCAGATGTGATGAGTGTTTTCACTGTTCGGATTGAAGCCGACAAGCAGAAATATCCTCACTTGCTTTCTAACGGCAATCAAATTGAAAGGGGCAAATTAGCCAGTGGCAGGCATTATGCTATTTGGCATGACCCTTTTCGCAAGCCGAGTTACTTGTTCGCATTATGTGCTGGTGATTATGATTTATTGGAAGATAAGTATAGCACGCGTTCAGGACGTGAGATTAAACTCGAAATCTATGTAGATAAAGACAAACTTGAACAATGTCATCATGCTATGCAATCCCTTAAAAAGGCAATGTCATGGGATGAGCAGGTGTTTGGGCTTGAGTATGACTTGGACACCTACATGATTGTTGCCGTCGGTGACTTCAATATGGGGGCTATGGAAAACAAAGGACTCAATATCTTTAATACCAAGTATGTTCTGGCACACCCTGAAACGGCAACTGATCAGGACTTTGAAGATGTCGAAGCGGTTATCGCGCATGAGTACTTCCATAATTGGACCGGAAATCGAGTCACTTGCCGCGACTGGTTTCAGCTGAGCTTGAAAGAAGGATTAACGGTTTTTCGTGATCAGCAGTTTACTGCTGATCAAACCGATCATGCGGTTAAGCGAATTGAGGATGTCAAAGTCATTCGCTCGCATCAGTTTGCTGAAGATGCAGGGCCAATGGCGCACCCGATCCGCCCTGACAGCTATATCGAGATGAATAACTTCTATACGGTGACTGTGTACAATAAAGGTGCCGAAGTGATTCGCATGTATCACACTTTGTTAGGCGCTGATGGTTTCCGTCGTGGAATGGATTTATATTTTGAGCGCCATGATGGGCAGGCAGTCACTTGCGAAGACTTTGTCAGCGCCATGGAAGATGCTAACGACTATGATTTAAAACAGTTTAGGCGGTGGTATTCGCAATCGGGTACGCCGGAAGTAACGATTTCCAGCGAGTATGATGAACTGCATAAAAAGCTGACTCTTCACGTTAAACAATCGTGCTCAGATACACCGGGCCAATCAAATAAACAGCCTTTCCACATTCCATTGAGACTTGGGCTTCTGGATGAAAAGGGTGATGATTTACCGCTTCAGTTGGCAACAAAAACCGAACAGTTAAGCGGAGATATTTTGCATGTTACTCAAGCCGAGCAATCGTTTGAGTTTATGAATGTTGCTCACAAGCCTATCTTGTCATTGTTGAGAAACTTCTCAGCGCCTATTCGACTGCATTATGACTATAACGACCATGATTTAGCCTTTTTGTATGCGCATGATAATGATCCCTTTAATCGATGGGAGGCGGGGCAGCGTTTGTTTGCTCGAGTCATCTGGCAATTGTGCGCCGAGCAAGAAGCGGGGGAGCCAATGCAGTTCCCATTACATCTAATCAATGCAACACAAAGTCTGTTGTCTGATGAATCGCTTGACGGTCGTTATAAAGCACTGGCTTTAAGCTTGCCTGATATCAAAGCACTGATTGAAGACGTTGATCAGGTTAATCTAGATCACTTAATTAACGCTCATAACTTCCTGAAAAAACAGCTCGCCAGTCATCTTGAAATGGATTGGTTGGTTCACTATCAAGCCAACCACCATACTGGCGGCTTCAAACAGGATAAAGCGTCTATTGGCAAGCGGGCTTACGCGCGGATTTGCCTGAGTTACTTGGTTGCTTTGGATAAATCAAAAGCCTATGACCTGGCGGTGAGTCAGCTGCTTAATAGTAACAACATGACCGATGCGGAAACTGCACTTCAATTGCTTATGCATTCCAATTATGAGCAGAAACAACAATTAGCTGATGATTTTTACCAGACATGGCAAAATGAAGACTTAGTGGTTAATAAGTGGCTCATGGCGCAAGCTACTGACCCTACAGACTCAACTATTGAGCGAGTAGAGTCTTTAATCGAGCACCCTGCATTCGACGTTAAAAATCCTAATAAAGTTAGGGCTGTGGTGGGAGCTTTTGCTGGGTCGAACTTACCCCAGTTTCATCGTAAAGACGGGCAGGGCTATGTTTTTCTGGCCGAACAGATTAAAAGGTTGTATAGCGTTAACCCACAAACAGCAGCACGCTTAACGGGTGCTTTCAATCGTTGGAAAAAGTTTGATGATGAGCGTCAACGCTTGATGTGTGAACAATTACAGGGTATTTTGCAACTGCCTGATCTGTCCAAAGATGTTTATGAAATAGCAAGCAAGGCTTTGGGTTGATTCAATTTAATCGAAAAGAGTAAAAGTGAGTTATGTCAATTATCAGTTGTATTGTGTGTGGTAAGCGAATTTCGAGCAAATCAGAAGTGTGTACGCATTGTGGTGCTGTACTCAAAGGCACGAGTGAAGAGCAATTAGAGCGTGCGGTTCATATCCAGAGAATAAAGCGTAACCGTCGCCTGCAGAGCTTTTCATTCATTGCCATTTTACTTTTTGCGGCAGGGTTTTTGTTGAAGTTCGCCCACCCTGAAAGTAATGCTGAGCTGTGGGTACTGGCCTCTCATTATATGATTGCTGCTGGTTTTATTGGCTATATTGCATTACGAGTTTGGATAATGTTCAATAAAAAGAAATAGTTACCTTTGTTTTCTAGATTCCATATGAATTCCTTTTTGGTACCTTCGGAGAGCTAATTTGAAAAAAGTAAATGTTGTCATCGTCGGCGCTACAGGTGCTGTCGGTGTTACTATTCGTGAGATCCTGGAAGAGCGTGATTTTCCAGTTGAGAATTTGTACTTGCTCGCTAGCGAGCGTTCAGCTGGTGAGCGCGTGATGTTTAAGGGTAAGTCTGTTCGCGTTGAAAACCTTGCGGAGTTTGACTTTTCAAAGGCTGATATCGGCTTATTCTCCGCAGGTGGTGACATCTCTGCCGAATATGCTCCTAAAGCTGCGGAGGCTGGCTGTGTGGTGATCGATAATACCTCCCACTTTCGTTATGAGGACGATATTCCGTTAGTCATAGCTGAAGTCAATCCTGAGCGAATTGCAGACTATAAAAATCGTGGCATTATCGCTAATCCGAATTGCTCTACTATGCAGTTATTAGTTGCGTTGAAACCCATTCAGGATGATGTGGGAATTGAGCATATCAATGTCTGTACTTATCAAGCTGTCTCAGGGTCTGGTCACAAAGCGGTAGAAGAACTGGCCAGTCAAACGGCTGAACTTCTAAACGGACGTGAAGCAATCAGTAAAGTTTATGATAAGCAGATTGCTTTTAACGTACTGCCTAATATCGACAAGGTCCAGGATAATGGTTACACCAAAGAGGAAATGAAGATTGTATGGGAAACCCATAAAATCTTTGAAGATCCTACTATTGGCGTTAGTCCTACTGCAGTGCGTGTGCCAGTTTTTTATGGACACTCTGAAGCTGTACATATAAAAACACGTGTACCACTTGACGTTGAGCAAGCTAGATTTTTATTAAAAAGTGCTGCAGGTGTTACAGTGGTCGATGATATGAGTCAGTTAGATTATGCGACTCCTGTGACTCATGCCAGTGGCAAAGATGATGTGTTTGTTAGCCGTATACGTCAGGATGTTGGGATGGGAAATGGCCTCGCCATGTGGGTCGTTTCGGATAATGTTCGCAAAGGTGCGGCATTGAACACAGTTCAAATTGCTGAAATACTTGTAAAAAAATACTTATAACTGCAAAATTAGTACTTAACAATAGCTAACTTAAAGTATATTCTTAAGTTCCATATTCAAAATGCCGCCAAGCATGCATGTCGTTGGCTTTTGGGTGGGAATTCTATTATGGGTATTTAAGAGGGAGAACTTATGTTTCGTAAATTAGCTGCGACTGTCGCTGTATCGACGGCACTAATGACTTCTCAGGCCTGGTCGCTTGGACTCGGGGAGCTTAAAACTGAATCGGGCCTAAACCAACCACTCAATGCTGAGATCGTTCTTCTATCCTCCAAGGATTTGCAAGAGTCAGATTTGCGAGCTAGAGTCGCTTCATTCGAAGCTTATGAGCGATACGGCGTTACTCGCGAACCTTTCCATAGCCAGTTACGATTTGAAGTTTACACTAAAGCTGACGGCTCAAAGGCTGTTCGCGTTTCGAGTAATTCTCCAATTAAAGAACCCTACGTTAATATCATCATTGAACTTGACTGGCCGCAAGGCAAATTGATGCGTGAGTACACTTTGCTTCTAGACCCACCAGTATTTAATAAAACAACTCCTGTACTTAGCCAGCCGGAGCCAAGTCAAACGCAAGTTACTCCCTCGCAACGTCCATCCGCAGTTGCGGAGGAAGTTAAGCGGACACCTGCGGAAACAAGACCGACTCAAAAAGAACCCGAGCTTGAACCTGAATCACAACAAACTCGAATAGAGGAGCCTAAAAAACAACCAGCTCCTACAACAACAGAACGTCGCTCCGCACCTGCCTTTGAGGGTAATAGCTGGAGTGTCGGGCGCGGGCAAACCTTGTGGAGTATCGCGAAAGAGTTACGCCCCGAGAATGCCACGGT
Organism: Kangiella sp.; assembly: GCA_026195755.1. GTDB lineage: Bacteria > Pseudomonadota > Gammaproteobacteria > Enterobacterales > Kangiellaceae > Kangiella. The sequence continues at coordinate 6,535 of JAPHRL010000043.1, forward strand.
TCAACAAACTTTAATTGCACTTTATCGAGCAAACCCCGATGCGTTTATTAATAGCGACATTAATCGGGTAAAAGCCGGTTCTACTTTAAAAGTTCCAGACCAATCTTTTGTTGATAGTATTTCTCATGCCGAAGCATTAAGTGAATATCGGGCGTCGCTGTCAAAAAATCAGGCACCATTAGATGTTCGAAAAACTGTCTCAGAGACACAAACAACCAGTGAGCCAACAACCAAAGGCGGACGGCTAAGTATCGCAAGTGTTGAAGATAGTTCACTAAATCAAGCCGGTGGCTCGGAAACTGAATCCAATTCAGTTCATGAGTTGCAAGGTGAAGTGAATACCTTAAGGGAAGCAGTTGAAACCTTAAAATTACAAAACCAACAGCTTAAAGAAGAATTACAAGCTAAAGAGGACTTGGCAGATACTGGAGTTCAGCTAGAAGATGATACTTTGGCAGTTCTGTCTGGCTCAGCGGAAGCTGCCGAAGATAGCTTGCCAATTGAGCCGGTAACTGAACCTGATGTTATCGAAGAGCAAAGCTCTGACGATATAAGTTCTACGCAGCCTGAACAGGCAGAAACAGAAAAAACCGCTGCAGCAAAACCAACAACATTGCCTAGCACTCAACCAGAGACTAAAGAAGAACCATTCTATCAAGCTGAAAATTTCTGGTATTGGGTTGGTGGCGGTCTGTTAGGTTTATTAGTTCTAGCTGGGGGAGCTGTGTACTGGCGTAACCGACAACCCCCGGCAGAAGGTGAGTCAAGCTTGATTCCAACTTTTGGTGACTCAGGTCGAAAAAAAGAGCCGACTTCGCCTAGAGACTCCTTCTTAGACAAAACTAAAGTAAGTGGGGAGGAGCTGCCATCTGACCCAATTAGTGAAGCGGATATTTTAATTGCTCGTGGCAAGATGACACAGGCTAACCACTTGCTAGAAAAGGCTTTAACTAAAGACCCAAAAAATGACGAAGTAAGAGTCAAGTTAATGGAGATTTTAGCGAGCCAGAAAAATGCTGAAAGCTTCTATGAAGTTAAAAAAGGTCTTACTAAAGATTTTGACTATGATTCTAAGTTAGGCCTTAAAGTAGCTAGCTTGAGTTCACTGGTTGAGCCTCCAAAAGCTGCTAAACCAATAGCAAAATCGTCTACGGCCTTGCCTGACGAGGATGATGTGTTTGGCTTTGATGATCTGAAAGAAGGCAAAGAGGTTAATGTTGATTTAAGTGCTGAACTTGAAGCAACGGAAGAGCCTGAGGTTGAAACCACATCCACAAGCGATTCGTTGGATTTTGACCTGAGTGATTTTGAGAAAGAGGTTGAAGCAACAGCAAATCAAGAAAAGTCTAGAGTGAAGTCTGAAGCTCAACCTGAAGTACAGAAAGATTCAAATATAGATTTCTCACTTGAATCTGACGATGAAGATCTAGTTACCGAAGAACAGGGTGCTGACTCATCATTACAGATGGCTGATGACGACGCATCGGGCGTGAGTGAAGATGAAGTTCAGACTAAGCTTGAATTAGCTAAGGCCTACCTGGAAATGGGAGATGAAGATTCTGCAAAAGATATTTTGCAAGAAGTTCAGAAAGAAGGCAATTCAACCCAAAGCGAAGAGGCAGCAAAGTTGTTAGCTAAGCGCTAGTTAACACAGGTTGGAATCAAAGCTTTTGACACACAACACCGGGTTTAGCCCGGTGTTGTGCCTTTTAAAAGAGCATAATAAGAGATATTAATTATGGCTAAAGTCGCACTCTGCATTGAGTACGATGGACACAGGTATCATGGTTGGCAACGTCAATCACATGCTTCCTCTGTGCAGCAAGCGCTAGAAAGCGTTTTATCTAAAATTGCTGATCAGCCGATTGAGGTATTTTGTGCTGGTCGAACCGATTCTGGGGTACATGCCACAGGTCAGATTATTCACTTTGAGCTGGACCATGAGCGACCTTTAAAAGCTTGGACAATGGGAGCTAACACACAACTACCCGATGATATTGGGGTTCGCTGGGCGAATGCTGTTTCGGATGATTTTCATGCTAGATTCAGTGCTACTGCGAGACGTTACCGGTATATCATTGCTAATACTCCTACTAGACCAGCCATAGCTCGCTCAGGGTTGACTTGGTGTCGAGCTCAGCTTGACGTGGAGGCGATGAATAAGGCGTGTGGTTACTTTCTTGGAGAGCAGGATTTTAAGGCGTTTCAGGCAGCAAGTTGCCAGTCGAAGACATCGTTTCGCAATATTCATCATTTGTTTGTTGAGCGAATCGGTCATTATGTGGTCATAGATATTAAGGCTAATGCTTTTCTACACCATATGGTACGAAATATTGCAGGTAGCCTTATTGAAATAGGGCGACATATTCAAAAGCCAGAATGGGCGAAGCAGTTACTTGATGGAAAGGACCGTACTAAGGCTGCATCAACCGCTAGCCCAAATGGTTTGTATTTAGTCGATGTTGACTACCCAGAGCACTTTGGGTTGCCCAAAGCGCCGCCTGGACCTTTATTTTTGCCATCCAATCTGTGAATGGGTGCTTAAATTTTAAAGTGGTAAAACCAGAGGTTTATTCCGTTTGCCACTAAACCTGTTACAATGCGTGCAATTTGTTAAGCGACGAATAAAAGACTGAAATTATGAGTTGGTTAGAACGATTACTACCGAAGCGCAACCCGGAAGGGTCGCAAAAAAAGAAATCCATTCCGGAAGGAGTTTGGAGTAAATGCACTGCGTGTGAAGGCGTTCTTTATTACGCTGAGCTCGAACGCAGTCAGCATGTTTGTCCGAAATGCAATAATCATATGCGGATAAAAGCTCGTGCCCGGTTGGAACAGTTTATGGATGAAGCGAACCGCAAAGAAATTGGCGCAAATATGAAGCCAGTGGATATGCTCAAGTTCCGCGATTCAAAAAAATATAAAGACCGTATTTCTGGTGCTCAAAAGAAAACCCATGAAAATGATGCGTTAATTGCATTCAAAGGTACAGTTAATGATGTGCCTGTTGTTGCTTGTGCTTTTAATTTTGAATTTATGGGCGGCTCAATGGGGTCCGTTGTGGGGGAGAAATTTGTCCGTGCTGTTAATGCGGCAATTGAGTCTCGTTCTGCATTAGTGTGTTTTTCTGCCAGCGGCGGCGCTCGTATGCAGGAGGCTTTAGTTTCTTTAATGCAAATGGCTAAAACTAGCGCCGCACTAGCAAAACTTTCTGAAGCGAACTTGCCTTATATTTGCGTCTTAACCGATCCAACCATGGGTGGCGTCACAGCGAGTTTAGCTATGCTTGGCGATGTTCAAATTGCTGAGCCGAAGGCTTTGATTGGTTTTGCTGGCCAGCGTGTTATTGAGCAGACCATTCGTGAAAAACTTCCTGAAGGATTCCGGTTAAGTGAGTTCTGGTTAGAGCATGGTGCGATTGATATGATTGTCGATCGTCGTGAAATGCGTGATACAGTTTCTCGACTTGCTGCAAAATTATTAAACCTGTCTAAGCCTGCTGCCTAATACATACCAGGCTTGTGCCGTGACTGCCCCTCCAGATTTTGATACCTTAGATGAATGGATAGCCTGGCTAGAACAGGCTCATCCAATTCATCAAATCGAGTTAGGCCTATCTCGCATTCAAACAGTTGCCGAACAAACAGGGCTTCTTGAGCTCAATACCCCCGTGATTACGGTCGCAGGTACGAATGGAAAAGGAACAGTGGTTGCAGCCC
>JAPHRL010000162.1 GCA_026195755.1 Kangiella sp.
AAGCCGATAGGATTGGTATTACGATGCTTTCGAGTGCAGGTTTTGACGTGCGTGCTGCGGCTGATTTCTTTGAAACCATGCAACAAGCCAGTCGCTATACGCAAAAACCTCCCGAAATTTTGTTGACTCATCCACTATCAAGAAATCGTATCGCTGAAGCTCGCGAGCGTTCTAAACTATACCCACAAATAGATCACCAAAACTCGGTCGATTATCATTTGGTTAAAGCCCGTATTAAAAGTATTGATGTCATCAATAACAATGACACATATCGCTTGTTGGAACAGAAGTATAATAAAGATCAACTAACATCCATTGAGGAGCGATATCTTTATGCTGAGCTCTTAAAAAGCAAAGGAAAAACACAACAAGCACTTTCTGTATTAAAAGATTTATATAAGGACTATCCGGATAACCATTTATTATTATTCAGCTTGGCCGAAACGCACCGAGCCAATAATAATGCATCGGAAATCTTACCTGAACTCACTAAACAGCTTGAGAAAACTCCAGGCTCAACAAAATTAATTGTGGCCACGGCGCAAATTTATCTAGAAAACAAACAAGCAGATGAGGCGGAGAAGTTGCTATTGCGCTATGCTGATGTGAATCGTTCTAACCCTAATTATTTATATGTTCTTGCAGAAGCGCAGGCCCAAGCAGGTCATACGCCGGAAATGCATGAAACTACGGGACAGTATTTGTTGTTATTAGGTGACTTAAGAACAGCCAAGAAACATTTTGAATTAGCACTTAATGGCAACTCAAAGGATCCTTACGCACAAACTCGAATTCAAGCAAGGCTCGACGAGGTGAACCAAAAGATTCGTGAAATTTTAACAGAGAATGCACGCTCAAGATTTTCGCAAAGTTAATCAAAGCGAGTATTACACCTATACTGGATGCCCTGCTCAGAATTAATTCTGAGCAGATTTAATTTTCTCAATCAATTCAATAATTTTATGACGATCAACCTTCCCCAACAAAGGCCCCATAACCTCGCCTTTTGGCGTGACAATAAAGCTTGCAGGCAAGCTTTGTGGGCGCTCCACAGGTAAATAAGGCATTGGCTCTGTAGCGACAACTGGGTATTGGATATCCAGCCTCTCCGATAATGCTATCAACTCATCATTAGGTAGCTTATCGAAACTCACTCCGATAACCTGAATCTCATCGTTTTCTTGCGCTAGCAAATTCAGTTCAGGGATTTCCTCCAAGCATGGCGGACACCATTCAGCCCAAAAATTAATGACCAACCAGTTTCCCTGATAATCAGCAAGGTTTTTCCGCTCACCATTTAGCAGCGAAAAGTCTTTATCAACATCACAAGCAGACAGACCAGCTAAAAAACCAGCAATGAGGAGTACTCGTAAACACAAATGTCTCATAATAATCATTTAAAAATCATTGAGTTAGAAAGAATTAAATTGAATAGAATGGTGGAAATACCACTAACTTTCGGGCATATTATACGGAGAGGACTGAATAAATAATAGAACTATAACCAGGTAGACGCTATTAATGACACAATTAAAGCTTACATACCCTTCTTTACAGGCTGGACAGGAGTTTATGCTGGATACAGCTCCTTCTGCTATTAGTGCCTGGCTTGCACGTTTAGCCTTTTCAGATATTGATAAAGCTCTTGAAGAGATACATAAAGTTGCCAAAACTTTAAATCGTTGCCAGCAGAAAACAGCTCATAGAGAAGCCAACTTTGTAACCTTAAGCAAAGGGTATTTGCAAATCAGCAAACACCTTCGCGAACATAACGATCGCCGAACAATAAAAGTCAGCCATGCTCAGCTCAAAGCTCTCCATTCGCTCAGCACCGAAATGGCTTTTGGCTTTAAACGTATTGTCGATGAGCTAGTAAGTAAAACTTTCACTTTAAAAAAGAACGACCGACTGGCGAAAGCCATTAATCGTTCTCAACATTACCTTGGCATTATGCTCATTGAACACTATCAAATGCATACGCCGGTACCAGCCTACCTGTGGCACGAGCTGCATATGCTGTATGAATATGCTACCGAATCCAAACTACATAGAACTAAAACTAACTCATCAGATGATGCTTTAGAGCCTTTATCAACCATTGAAGAAACCTATATCCGAAGCTGTTTGATGGCGATTATTGACCCCTATCACCTGGGGGATAACCTTCATTGGCACTTATTTAAATATTTTTATCACTGGGGCGATAAAGCTATTTTAGACAAAAACTTACAACACTTTAGTGATAGTAGATGCTTTATCATTAATCTTAATGAAGGCAAAAAGCCGCTCTTCATTCAAAAAGAAACCGAATATGAAGATTCGGGTCACCTACGACTATTACTAACCCACCAATTATTGGAAGTTGTAGAGCGACATATGCTGAAGCTGGAAGAAAGCCAGGAACTACCCAAGCCAGGATTTTACCGTGCAATCGATACAAAGCTAGCATTAAAATTATTGCATCGAATTTTCACATACTGTGACCAGCATTTGAAGCGTGAGTCTACGCGATACCCTACTATGGGCCATGTCAGTACAGTTTGGGGCCCCGCCGCCATTCAAAAGACTCTGTCTTCAAAAGATAAACTGACTATTAATGAGCATCTCGGCTATCAAATTAAGGAACTGCTGGGAGATAATTACAAAATAGGAATTAACTGGCAAACGGTTAATTACAGTGAGGGAGGTATGTGTATTCGTCACAACAAGGAGCAAGTTGTGCAACTCGCTGTTGGTAGTATTGTGTTGATCAGAATAGACTCCAATCCCGAGGAGCCTAACCGCTGGCAATTAGCAATCAGCCGCTGGCAAAATATTGACCATACTCGCGGAACGACGATAGGTGTCGAGTATTTACGTGGTGAGCCAGAGCTGAATTACTATCTCACCAAAACTAAAGACGATGAAATAGTAAAACACCCAGTTATCACACTAAAACAGAGTGGTGACTTTCCATCAGTTATGATAGCGTCACGCAGCTTAATTGGCGGTCAGAAATTATTACAAATTGAAATAGCTGGGAAGCACTACCCGAGCTATGTGACGCATATTCATGAAAGTAGCTCACAGCTTGCTATTTACGGGATTCGTAGAAACTAACTCCACATCAAGCGCTTTTGCCATCTCCAAGTTTGCCTGCTCAATCGGTGTGCTGAAACTATCATTTTTCTCGTCTGACAACGCTTGATTATTATTGGGTAATCGCCAGCTGCCTCGGCGGTAAACTTCCTCGATAGTCAGTGAATGACCTGTTAGCTTCAAGCAATATTGCTCGCCTTCAAGTTTGGCTAAAAAGTTAAGCCTTAATAACTGCTCCAGATACCCTCGTAGCGTCTGTTCATGTAAGTAACTGAATTTACTCTTAAGCTGCTCTAACGAAAGAGAGCTCTCTTTGTCTTGGGCCTGAATAAAAAACTGCAAAATCTTAAGCACAGAAATGAACTCATGCTCGTGCTTCTCGCTTTCAACTTCAAACCGATGAAGCCCAAAGCAAACAATTACCCCTAGTAATAGAATTGACCAGGAAAGATAGACCCAAAGAAAGAAGATTGGGATGGCTGTTATAGCACCATAAATAAGTTCATAACTGGAAAACTTGGTGACAAAGATAGCGAAGCCATATTTTGCCGCTTCAAAGAGTATTGCAGTAATTACTGCCGCGACAAGGGCTTTATAAAACCTGACCTGAGTATAGGGAACCACCATATACAAGGCCGAAAAAGCTAGTACGATTAGGATAAAAGGCAAACCAAAAGTCAATATTCCGCTGAGATCTGAAACAATCGGTAACGTCGCAAAATAGGATGATGCAGCAAGGCTAGCAGCTATTAAAATGGGTGCCATGGTCAGCATTGCCCAATAAGCAAGAATTTTGTGGATGCCTTTTCGTTGAGTAGGCGTTTCCCACAATGCATTAATCGAACGATCAATTGAGCGCATTAACAATAGCGAAGTGACTATCAAAAAACCAAGACCTATCGCTGATAAGTTTTTAGACTTAGAAACATATTCATTAAGGTGTTCTTGAACCGCTAAACCAGTTTCAGGCATTAGATTATCAAAAATAAGTGCCTGAACCTGTGTATTAACACCTTCAAAGGAAGGGAAAACCGCCATTAGACTGACTGCAACCGTCATTAATGGCACCAACGCCAACATATTACTGAGCGTTAACTCCGCCGCCATGGCGCTGGTTTGCTTTTGATTAAACTGGATAAAAACAAATTTAATAAAGGCTTTTAACCACTTCCATCTTTTTTCCATGCTCATTTATGCCTAAAATAGCCCTACATTTGAATAAATTACATCATATTATGAGTGAAATTAACATCTTACATAATCCTCGCTGCTCAAAATCGCGTCAAACACTGGCTCTTTTACAAGAAAACGGGGTTGAGCCTAACGTTATTGAGTATTTAAAGACCCCACCAAGCAAAACTAGGCTGAAGCAGATCGTAAAATTATTAGGTGTCTCACCGCGCGATATCATTCGGACTAAGGAAGCCGAATACAAAGAAGCTGGTTTGGATAATCCTGATTTAACCAAAGAGCAAATCATTGAACTCATGGTCAGCAATCCAAAAGTCATTGAGCGGCCTATCGTTTTTTCAAACGATAAAGCTGCCGTAGGCCGCCCCCCTGAAAATGTACTGACAGTCATTAAATAACAAGGAATCATTTTGCAGCAAATCCTGATTTTGTATTATTCGCGCCATGGGCATACCCGCCAGATGGCGCGCCTTATTGCTCGTGGTGTCGAAACCGTCGAGGGTTGCGAGGCCTTGTTAAGAACTGTACCTGCAGTTACTAGCGTCGAGCAATCTTCTTCAGATATCAACGCAGAAGAAGCTAGCGACCCTTTTGTGACGCTGGATGAGCTTAAAGGGTGTGATGGACTCATTCTAGGCAGCCCAACTCGCTTTGGCCACATGGCCTCACCGTTAAAATATTTTTTGGAAACCACCTCAGCAATCTGGATGTCGGGCGCACTGTCAGGTAAGCCAGCGGGGGTCTTCACCTCAACAGGAACTTTACATGGTGGACAAGAAGCAACTCTATTGAGCATGATGCTACCTTTATTGCATCATGGCATGCTAATTACTGGACTGCCCTACTCTGAAACGGAGCTGATTCATACTGAAACAGGCGGCACACCTTATGGTGCGTCGCATACCGCAGGAACTAATAATGATAAGCTTATGAGCGAGTCTGAGAAAAAACTTTGCATTGCCCAAGGTAAGCGGATTGCAAGCTTAAGCATACAACTGGCAAAATAATCAGCCACTTTTAAAGTAAGGTACAAAAATTACATGCAAAATGATTTGAATCCACATCTGGTCAGCGCCAGTCGCTACCGCCTAATCGGACTCGCAGTATACGTAGCGGTCTTAATTATGATGCCTTTCTTTATTGTAAAAAATCATGAGAGCCAAGCATTAGTTTATTTTTCATTAACTATCTGGTGGGCACCTTTGCTGATTGCAGTTCCGGGGCTGATTAAAGGCAAGACTTACACATACGGTTGGACAGGCTTTATTATTTTACTCCCCTTCTTTTATGCCTTTTTCTACATTATTGAACCAGAGAAGTTTCAATGGTCACTGATCATTTCGATACTCTGTGTAATCTATTTCTTTGCTTCAGTTTTATACGTTAAGAAAAACGCATTAGGGCACGGTGTAAAGACTAATAAAGATGCTAAAAAAGCAAAAGGGCTGGAATAAACCAGCCCTTTTATTTCTCAATACCTAACTCAACTAAACATTAAATAAATCTTTATAAGCTCTAAAACGCAGAAAGTGATCGCACAACACTAATGCCGCCATCGCTTCAACAATCGGTACGGCTCTCGGTAACACACAAGGGTCATGACGCCCCCGTCCATGAAACAGCGTTTCTTTACCATCAAGATTTACCGTTTCCTGCTCTTTAATAATAGTTGGCGTCGGTTTGAAGGCCACTCTAAACACGATCGGCATCCCATTGGAAATACCGCCCAATACACCACCAGAATTATTAGTTCGAGTTTTGACTTCGCCATTCTGGTTAATGAACACATCATTGTGGGTTGTGCCACTCAATAAAGTCCCTGCGAAACCAGAACCAATTTCAAAAGCTTTTGACGCATTGATCGCCATCATGGCTTTGGCCAAATCAGCTTCTAACTTATCAAAGACTGGTTCACCCAGACCAACTGGCACAGATTTAATTCGACACTCAACAATACCACCCAGCGAGTCACCATTTTTGCGAGCCTGTTCTATTTTGGCAATCATCTGCTCAGCCAGTTTCAGCTCAGGACAGCGCACAGGAGTCTGCTCTATCAAGCTGGCATCCACCGCATCAGAATCTAGCGACATAGTTAAATCCTGAACGCTTTTAACGTAAGCTACAATCTCTGTGCCCAAAGCTTGTTCCAGCACCTTTCGCGCAATAGCACCAGCCGCTACATGTCCTGCTGTAATCCGCGCTGAACTGCGACCACCACCAGCCACATCGCGTATGCCGTATTTTTTCTGGTAGGTGTAATCCGCATGACTAGGCCTGAAAATAGACTCAAGTTCTGAGTAGTCTTTGCTGCGTTGATCCTGATTAGGAATTAACAAACTGATTGGTGTGCCGGTAGTGATGCCATTAACCACACCAGACATAATCTGCACCTGGTCAGCTTCATCGCGGCGGGTTGTAATTGTGCTTTGCCCAGGACGACGGCGATCAAGGAAAACCTGTATATCCTCCTCAGACAGCTTCAATCCTGCCGGACAACCCTCAACCACAGCACCAATCGCTTTGCCATGAGACTCGCCCCAATTGGTCACTCTGAATAAAGTTCCGAAACTATCGCCTGCCATAAGGATTTCCTAATACTTTAATGTTCTGCTGAGACTGTTTCTGCAGCTCTCTCGAAGACTGGTTCAGTCACCATACCAATCTGCTCAAGATACTGCCAATAGTCGGGGAATGACTTGGCCACTGCTTCCGAGGATTCAACCCTCAGATCCTTTAACTTGATACCGATTAAAGCTAAGCTCATGGCCAAACGATGGTCATGGCAACTGGAAACTTTAGCAGCTATTAGCTGTTGCCCCCCGCGGATGGTAATACTGGATTCATCGTACTCACAATCTGCGCCAAGCTTCTTCAACTGCTCACATAAGTCGACAATACGATTAGACTCTTTATAAGCTAAGTGAGCAATGTTGGTTATATAAGTTTCGCCTTCCGCAAAACAGGCCAAAGCCGCCAGGGTTGGCACCACATCAGGCATATTCCCCATATCCACTTCGATGCCTTGTAGCGGAGAATCATATTCAACTTTAAGATCATCCTGCTTAAGATAAACTTTGGCACCCATACGTTCCAGAACTTGAGGGAACCTTGACTCACCTTGCGGAGAATCAAAATGATAGTTATGGATAGTGCAACTTGACTCAGCCAGCAAGGCAGCAGCTAAAAAATAGCTGCTACTCACCACATCACCGGCAACATGAATATCTTGTGCAGCTAAAGTTTGCTGACCGGGGATAAAAAATTCCCGACAATTGATTCGCTTTACTTCGCCACCGAACAATTCTATAGCCCGCAAGGTTAACTCTACATAACTTTCGGATACGGATTCTGAGCTCAAATGAATCAATGTGTCTTTCTCAGACCTTAAACAGGCAATGAGTAGACCACTTAAAAATTGACTGCTTCGAGAAGCGTCCAACTCACAAGAACCACCAGCTATTGGTCCTGAAATCGTTATCGGCAAATAACCATTATCACTCTCTACGCTGACACCAAGACCTTCAAGGCTGGCAACACTTTCTTGCATTGGCCGTGACTGCATCTGCTGGCTACCAGTAATGGTGACTTTGTACCCATCTGATGAATAAAACAGCCCTGTGAGGGCCGTAATGAAGCGCGCTAAGGTTCCACTATCATGGCAATCGATAACAACGTCATCTGCCAGTTCAAAGCTTTCAATGCCATGAATCTTAACGCAGGTTTGATCAAGCCACTCAACTCCAGCACCTAGTGCTTTAATAGCACTCAATGCGGCGAGTATATCGTCATTTCGAGGAACATTGCTCAGTCGGGTGGTTCCACTGCTGATAGCAGCCAGTACCACATAGCGGTTGGCCAAATATTTACTACCGGGCAACTTTAAGTTGAAAGGCTTTATCGCACTTGAAACTATTTTTCGATCAGTCAAAAGATATCATCACTTTTATTATCAATTAATCTTGAGGTTGTAATTCATCCAGTAATTCAGATAACAGCTCAACATCACGATCGGCTAAACCATCTGCTTCTACAGCATCTTCAACAAATAGTGCAAATTCAGCAAACCATTCATCATCGGATAAATCATCGGCAGGTATCAAATCTACCATCGGAATCAGATACCCAATTAAAAACAATTTCTCTTCTTCAACCTGCTGTTCCATTTCCAGCAGTTGTTGCTTGATTGTTTCTGCTATCGACATAGTGTGAGCCTTTTTCAATTGATTCAGTCATGTTGAGTTCATGACGTGCATTATGAGCCGCATTAGACATAGTCTTAGCGTATTCCGCCACTAAATCTAACATTTTATCGGGCGTATTATAATGCTCATTGATCAAGTTAACTATGGCTGAGCCGGTAATAATTCCATCGACACCTGCCTGAGCGGCCTTTAACACATGCTCAGGTTTAGAAATACCAAATCCCTGCACTAACGGCGGTGCTCCTAATTGCTTTAGATTATCGATCAGAGCAGTTCCTGTTTCCTGCTCACTGTTATCGGCCCCAGTGATTCCTTTGCGACTCAGCACATAGGTATAGCCCCGGCTGTAGGTGGCAATAAGCTCTAAGCTGGATGGGCTCGCATCAGGCGGCGCAATATAGACCGTATCGATACCCAGAGATTGTGCCGACGGAGCAAATAGGTCACGCTCCTCTACGGGACAGTCAGCAATCAGTACCGAATCAACCCCTGCTTTTTGTGCATCATGATAGAACTGCTCAATGCCAGGGGCAAAGACCAGATTGGCATAAGTCAAAATACCGAGGGGTAAATCAGGATATTTAACGCGAATTTTAGCAACCAAATCAAAGGCTTTCTGCACACTAAAACCATTGGCTAGAGGTCTAAGACTGGCAGTTTGAATCACTGGTCCATCGGCTACAGGATCGGAAAAGGCAAAACCCAGCTCCAGTGCATCGGCCCCACTCTCAACCAATCTATCAATGAGTTGTAAAGACAGCTCCTCTGTAGGGTCACCCAGCAGCACAAATGGAATATAAGCCAATTGATTGGAATCTTTGAGTCGTGCAAATAATTGTTTATAACGCATATTCATTCTCTTTATCGAAATTGATGTGTTAGGCAGTCTCTTGCAGGAGACTCATGACATGAGCTAAATCTTTATCGCCGCGTCCGGAAAGGTTGACCAGAATATTGAGCGGCTCACTGGATTCAGCAGCCAACTTTTTGGCATATGCCAATGCATGCGATGATTCAAGTGCAGGAATAATCCCCTCGGTTTTTGATAACTCCTGAAATGCTTCTAGCGCCTCTTCGTCGGTCACCGAAACATATTCAGCCCGACCGGCAGTCATTAAGTGAACATGCTCAGGTCCAATGCCAGGATAATCGAGACCAGCAGAGACTGAATGCGACTCCTGAACCTGACCTTCGCCATCCTGCAACACATAGGTTCTAGAACCATGCAAAATGCCCTCACGACCTTTTAATAAAGTTGCACCATGTGCTTTGGTATCGAGTCCTTTACCGGCTGGTTCAACACCAATTAATCGAATATCCTCATCTTTAATGAAGTCCGCGAAAATACCAATCGCATTAGATCCACCGCCAACACAGGCCACAACAGCATCAGGCAGCTTGCCAATTAACTGTTTCATTTGCTGCTTGGCCTCTTCGCCAATGATTTTCTGGAAAGTACGCACCATTTTAGGAAACGGTGCTGGACCAGCGACAGTACCCAACAAATAATGAGTGCTTTCGTAGCTTGATGCCCAATCACGCAAAGCTTCATTAATGGCGTCTTTTAAGCTGGCGCTTCCATT
>JAPHRL010000174.1 GCA_026195755.1 Kangiella sp.
CTTTACTATCTAAGTCAGCAATGGCAGACAAAGCTGATTTGGCTAAATCATCGACTTCAGACTCCTCTTCATAACGCTCAAAAAAATCATCAAGAATCTCTAAATTTTTTTTAGCGACTACCGATGATGCTGATAGCGCACTCTGCTGTATTGCGGAAACTAACTCTTCTAAATTAATCATCGTTTTACTCCCTTAAATAAGTCATATTTGCATCTGCTGACAAACAGCAGTCATGCGGTTAGGATGATTAAGTTATGCAAAAGATTGAGATGAAAGTCCTTCTGAAAAGCTGGAGAAAGCTTGCGGAAAACTGGACATTAAAAAAACAATATATTTCAAATAGTTAGGCAGCAACAATAATTTTGACAATAGCCATAAAAGACAATAGCTGAAGAGAGAACGATGAAAAACAAACCAATTAAAGTTGGTGAATGGCTTGTGGACGTTGAAAGCAATCAAATGCAACTGATTAAAGACAGCGAACAGCAAGTCATATTTGAACCTAAAGTCATGAATGTGCTTGCTTGTTTAATCGAACATGCAGGTCAGGTCGTCAGCACAGAAACCTTGATTGACCGTTGCTGGCCGAATCAATTTCTCAGTGACAACCCATTACATAAGTGTATCAACCAGCTCAGGAAAGCATTTAAAGACACCTCCCGCAGCTCCACTTACATCCAGACAGTTCCTAAGCGGGGTTACCGCTTGTTAGCGCCGGTTGATACAGAGTTTGATCCTCAAAAAAATCATGACATCAAACCTCCCTACCCCGGTCCACGTGCTTTTAATGACAGTGAAAGCAAACTCTTTTATGGGCGTGACTATCAGGTCCAAGAACTACTTTACCAAATAAAACAACGCAGCATCAGCAATCATAAAGGCAACATATTACTGATCGGCGAAGCAGGTGTAGGTAAAAGCTCATTGATACACGCCGGGCTTAGAGCTGAGCTGGCTAGTTTTAACATTGATTTTGACACTATTGATGGACATGCTTCAGAGCAGGTGTTTAAACAACAACTAGAGGGCTTGAAAGCACGCTATATCAACAGTGACAGCTCTCCCCACAAAACAGACATCAAACCAGCCCTCATTCTGATTGATCATTTAGAACTCACGTCATTAATCATGCAAACCGATGATCAATCGTTACGCTTGGACACAACACAAAGAGCCACTCAACTACTGAAACTGGCCAACCAGCTCAATCAAACAACTGAAATCACCTTAATGATCTGCTTGCGGCCATTCGATTTAGCCATGCTCAGAAAAACTGAATACCACTCTTTATGCAGGGGCGAGCTTTACTTGCTGGATAAACCGAGTACCACCGAAATTTACTTAGCGATTACTCAGCCAGCTACTCAATATCAATTGGACTTTGAAGTAAGCCCAAAGACAGGTATGACGCTCGCTCAAGAGTTACACAAACTGTGCATTGTGAATCAGTTGTCACTGAAACAACTACAAGGACTGCTCTACGAGTTGTGTCAAAGGACTAGCAACAGACAGCTCACTTTTGAAAGTTTCGAGCAGATCAAGCGAGAAAGAAACGACCTATGGTTAAATCGGAAATCACATATAATTAAAGAATTCCAAACCACTTCCGAAACGTTAAGCCCATTACTGAAGAAACTGATCAAGGTAAAATTTGACGGCGCCTTTCACATTAAGCTCACTGGAGCGCCACTGGCCAACTTTGATAATCCACCAATATTAGTTCTGATCAGTCAGCTAATCGACAACAAGTTACTAACCTGCCATATCAAAAATGACCAAGTATTTATCAAATTTATAGACCAAGCAGTTATTCATGCCCTGCCCTTTACTCAACAATGGGTCAACAAACATTATCAAAGCCTGATCAGTAAGGAACATATTTCAGCTAACTGTGAGCTTTGGCTGACCCATAACAAAAGTAACGGCTATTTATTATCACCTGGCAAGCCGCTGGAAGATGCCAAACAATTACTTGAACTCAATCAAAAAGACCTAGCTCACAACCACAGAGAATACATACAAGCTTCACTCAAAGCCGTTAATCAAAAACAACGATTTAAAAGGCTCATGATTAGCGCCGTCTGTATCCTGTCATTGATTTCCACTAGCGCCTTATTAGTGGCCAATAATGCCAGAATTAGCCAGCAAAATGCCAGGCACGATGCAGAACAACTGATTTCATTCATGAATCAGGAGCTTAAACGAGAGCTGATACCATTAGGCAAACTAGACTTAATGGAAAGTCTTGGTATCGAGATATTGGAATATTTCAGAAATAGTGGTATTAACAATGTGAATGCCACATTACATACAGCAATGGCACAAAAGTTATTGGGCGAAGTTTATACTCAACAAGGACAGCGCAACAAAGCTAAGAACCACTTCGAACAGGCACAAACTCTATTAAACGAAATACTCCATCAGCAACCACAGCTACCAAAAGCCATCTTCGAATTAGGACAGGTCAATTACTGGAAAGGTTACCTTGCTTATCGTGATACTCATTACTCCCAAGCCAAAGAGTTTTGGAACCAATATTACCAACTATCAGAACAACTACTTACCCTTGATGAGCATAATAGCCAATACCAGAATGAGCTATCCTACGCCCACAATAATCTAGGTACGCTAGCGCTACTTCTTCATCAGCATCAGGATGCGCTATATCATTTCCAGGAATCCGCGCAGATAAAGCTACAACTAATTGCTGAATCATCCATTGATGTACAAATTGAGCTTGTCGATACCTATTCATGGATTGCTCGGACTTACGATTATTTAGGCCAGACCAAGAAGAGCCACAACAACTATGAGAAGCAACTGCACTCGCTCATAAGCATCAACAAACATAACAACAGCTCTAAATCGCAACTGTATTACCTTGCAGTAGCCCACCAAAATATGGCTAATATGAACTTTATCCTGAATAACCTAGAGGATGCACTGGCTGATTTGAAGCGCTCATTAACCATACTCAATGAGTTAATTGATTACGAACCCAGCAACGTGGAATATCAAGAATCTAAAGTCTTTACTTTGACCATGATCGGACAGATCTATCGACTACTACAGCAGTATGATTTATCGCAACTGCACTTGAGCCAATCACTAACAATGGCACAATCTCTCGCCCAACCACAAACACAGTCAAAAAAAGCACACTTCTATCTAAGCAAGATTCGTTATGAGATGGGGCGCTATCAGCAATCGCAAGACCATTTAAAAAGTGCTTATAATAATTATCAAAGAGCTTTGACACAAAATCTTAACGAATCCAACGATAGCTATCACCAAGAATTAGTTGCATTAATTCATCTAAGGCTTGCTGAGATCGCCTTTATGGAGTTTGGAAGCAATGCTTCTAAGCAACAAGCAGAAGCGCACTTACGCAAAGCCCAAGAGTTATTTGTAGAATTAATAAAGAATAATAAATCGGTACGCTATCGACTTCCCTACTGCCTAATAACGTTCTATCTTAACGAACGGGATACGACTCAGTGCTTTGACTCAAACAGCAACCAACTCAGCGAGCCAATAGAACACCCAGAATTTACAAACAACTTTGATATACCTATAGCAAACTAACAAAGGAAAACTTATGAAAACAGAACTTACCGTGGTTTATGTTGGAGTGAATGGAAACTCCAATCTGGGGAAATATTTTTACAGCTATGATCCAGCAATATTGCTGGTCGAAGATTGTGAGTGCCCAATCAACTTTGTTTTATCCGAAGAGACACAACCACACTACAAGATCATAGATATGTTCGTCTCAGGTTCTGGCAAGCAATTTAAAGATATCAAAATTGCCGACGATGGACGAAGTATTAGCTTTGTCGATATCAATAGTAAAAAGCAACTAATTAGTTTGTCTATATTGGTTAAAGACACCAAACTAGGCCACCTGGTCAACTGCGATCCTCAAGTTATGAATAAGCCACCAAACTAAAAGCAGCGTTGGCGCAGAGGGGCCAAGATGGTGTTACCCTGAAATTCATTCAGACAATCTCAGAATGGCGTCAACATAAAATTTATTCAGGATCCGGAGCGGGACATTGTCTCGCCCCTACGACTGTGCGGTTTGTAGATACAACTTATAGGATGGGTTATACCCAAAGGGCAGTCTCGGCGTCAGCCGTAACCCATCCTTTGCTGATGAGACTCTGACAAACTTTGTTCATACAGGTCATTTAAGATATAGCTACCAAGGCTATTGAATGCAAAACAGACGCTAAATTTTGTACATTTAGTTATTTTAGACTTCAGCTATGCTGATTTTATGCCGTGTAAATCTTTTAAGTTGAACTTTTCCGATAATTCTGATAAATCTCTTTTGACGCAATTCAAACCTTACAGCTATGGACGTGTACGGATGCGACCTTAAGGGGTAAAAAAAATGTTAGCCAACTTTAAGACTTTAATAGGGGTTGTTTCTGTTGTCGTTTTATTGATGTGGACAGCGCCAAGTGCCGCCGACAAACTACATCCACGCTGGGAAGAAGCAAGAAATCGGTTTAATGCTCTCTACGATGCTGCAGAAAGGAATGACCCTGGCGCGGCCGAGTTGCTGGAAAGCTCTCTAATCAAAGCTATAGATGATTGTAAAAACGAACCTGCATGCTGGAACACGAGCGGTCAAAGACAAAACACCATTCAAATCTATCAAATTAATGAACAGCTGGACTCAGCAACTCAAGTGCACGTTGATGCAGGCGTTGCGTTTTTATTAGCTGGCTATCGATGTCGATTTCCAAAGTACCAATGCGGCTCAATGACCCCAGCCTTTTTTGAGCGTTCAATGAATTTGGGTTATCCACTTGGTATTGTATGGCACATTGAAATACGTAAACCAGGATTTGAAAACCTTAGCTTAAACCATAAGATTTTATTAGGTGTAGCATCTGACCTAGGCTCAATTAGAGCAACGAATTACCTAGCCAAGAGCTACGAAAGTAACGACAAACCAATTAAGGCCGTGGAGCTATTCGAGAAAATATTAAAGCTTTCTCCTACCAAGGCTGAACGTTCGGCTGCAGAAAAAAATATTGCAAGGCTGAGCCCTCTTCGAAATGAGAGGTTAGCAGCTCAGAATGCAAAAAAATCAGCCGAGCAAGCAGCAGAACAGCGTGAACTCCAAGCTCTCCTTGATTCAATCACTGACTTAAGTGGATATAACTCTTGCCCGGTTCGAGCTTTATACGGATTAGAACAAATCAATGGCATGGGTAGAAATCAACTAAAGGAAGTAAATACGACACTTGAATCTTACCGGCAGTCAATAATTTGTCGTCAAGAACAACTTGAAAAGGTGAGCGCCTCTTATGACTCCGCGATAGCCGGTAAGTTTGCGTTAGCTGTTGCCACCTCAAATCAAGTAAAGCAGTTTGAAACGATATACAAACGTGAAATTGAACGGTTAAACAGTGACGTAATACTCTACAATAAATATGTTGCAGCTTATAACAAGCGTGACGCTTCACAAAGCCAGCAAGTAGTACAAACGACAACAATAAAACGACAGCCAAAGCCAAGTAAGCAGTCTGATACAAGCAAGGCTGACGAGTTTTTCCGACGTCAGCAAATTTACGACAACTGTCAAGATGAAGGCGCTGGCATGTGGGAGTTAAGAGACCGAGTTGAAGCTTGTCTGCGTCGCAACGGTTATTACAACTAGAGTAGCGAATACAAAAAACTCCTGCTTACTACATATTAGGAAAAGTGCTTGGGTTCATACATTATTGATTGTCCTAGCTGCAAACAAAGGATGCGTATTCCAATTTCTGACAAGGAGTTAGCGATTACCTGTCCGAAATGTCGTTATTCATTTAAGCATAGGACTCCTTCTGTCGAAGTTCGCAACACTGAATCAACTGCCAATCAGGCTGGTACAAAATCTTCACCAAATCAGACATCCGCGACGGCATCCGAATCAGATGGTGCAGATATTCAACCCCAATCGCCCGCAACACAAACTTCGCCGGATCGATTCTCAGGAGCTGCTATCGGGATAATTCTCCTACTTGGTTTAGCCATTGCTTTTGCTATTTATGCATTAGGACTTGCGCCTATCATAGATAACGGTTGGGTACTATTGTGTATCATTTTTGGCATATTATTGGTTTATCAACTACTTGCCCAGTTTAACGATGATTATGGGCTTAAACGCTCAGTTCGCTCTCGTTACAGAGTCGCATTTTCTCTTGCAAGTCTGCACTCAATCGTGGCCTTTTCCTTCATCTTGGGTTTTGCTATGCCACATGTTACGCCCTCGAAAGTTGTTTCTGGATTTTATTCGCTGTTCAAAGAAACCACTTACCTGCACTCGGATAGCTTCGGTGCATCGTTGCAACAGTATTTTTCAGATCTACCTATTACCCGTAACTCAATCATTAGCCAAGAGCAGTTCAATAAATGCGTTGGGATAGCAAGTGATTTAGATATCGGATTAAAACAGCAACTAACCGATAAAAGTCAGGCGCTAAATATATTGTGGCTTGAAAACTGCATTGGTAAAGTTGATGTTCGTTATTACGATACAGTATGCTCAGCAGATGCATCTCGGCCTGTAATATGCGATCAATTTTTAAAGGATGAGTCAGACTAGAAGTCTAGTATTGAAAGAAAATAGTACCAATAGGTCCTAGGCTTTAGCGTGTAATATTAAGGGACTCTGTAATACTTAGTCTACAATATGATTTGGAGATTTATTCTGATTAGCTTCTTCACAAATAAGTTTAACTTGCCTTGCCATCCTGGCATCAAAATCGTCTGAAAATATAATGCTCTTTGCAATAGGTGCAAAGGCTTTATAAGCAGACCGAGCTTGATTGTTGAGTAAGTTTAGTGCATCAATTTGCTGCGCATTACCTTGCCCTGACTTAAAGCTTAGAAGTTGAGCCTCAAGCTGTTGCAATGCTTTCAAGAATGTAGCCACCTTGTGACCCGCTTGTGGTGAAGAAGCTATTATTTCCTGTGCAAGAGCCACTTTCAGTAATTCTGGAAGAAAGGTGGTTTCAGGAAAATCAATTTTTCCTGCCTTAAACTGCTCTACAAGAATAGGCAAATCTATAGCCTTTTCCAGGCGAGGCAAAAGCTTGCCCACTCTTTGAATGACCCCTTTAATGTTTTGATGAGAAAAACCGAAATGATGTTCAAGATATTTGGGATCATCAGAGTAGCGGTAAGAACTAGCGTTACTCCCAATAAACGCTCTACTACGTACATCAAGATCATAAAACCCATCGCTGAAGTAAGTAGTGAAAGCAATGCTCTTTAAGTTTGTATCAGAATCATCGCAATCGAATGTTGAAAAAGGGAATTCTGTAAGCCCGTTCCTAGGCTCAACTTGTTTTGAATTAACTTCACTCACGCTCTCTAAAGGTAATCCAATAATCGACAAGCTAAAAAATAAACCCAAGGTCGCTTTAGTCCGATATGTTAATTTTCTTAAAGGTCTTGTCGACATGGCCAGCAACCACTTAATGATTTTTATCACTATAGTTGATATAGATGCCACTAATCAATAAATAATTAAGAGCATTCTAGAGTGAAAACAACCACTTAATGGTTTTTCGTTTTACAAACCCCAAGCATAAAAAAAAAAGCCCTGACACTGTCAGGGCTTTTTTTTTATCTTTTACACTTTCTAAATGATGGTGCCCAGGGCCGGAATCGAACCGGCACGGTGTTGCCACCGAGGGATTTTAAGTCCCTTGCGTCTACCAATTTCGCCACCTGGGC